>NZ_VOZY01000015.1:0-56314 GCF_013419525.1 Acinetobacter sp. YH12076
GCGACTCATGAGTGCTCGGTTATATGCGGGCCAATTGGTTGTGCGGTAGATTTTGTGTGTAGGCTTCTTCATTTGAAAATTATATCGCTGAAAAAGCCTTTACAGATAGGTTTGTGCAACAAAGCCCCTAAAAATTACACCTTGTGCTTTAGCAACTAACGCTACAGGGTTATTATCCATTTTTATTGCTTGATCCCAATAATATTGAGCACAAAAACTGCGCCCTATTGAAGATAAAAAATTCCCAAAATTTGTTAAAACAAATGATAATAATCCATGATTATCATTTGTTTTTTTAAGGATATATAATGACTTCTCATACAAATTAACCGTAGTTATTAAGTTTTTCGAAAACCAATGCTCATCCTGATATTTATAAATTTCTGAACTACAATTCGCTAAAATATAGTAAAAATAGCCTTTACAGCCATCATCAGTAAAAGTGAACTCGTTATCAAAATGAAAATTAAACCACTTTATTAATTCAGCTTTTCGACTTGTATCCAATAATAAATCATCAACCAACCCTGCTAATGAATTTAATTGTTGCAGCCCCAATTCCATAATTCTTCTAATAAAAAACCCATACTAAGTATGGGTTTTACATGAAATTTAAATGTTTTTCAAATTAAGCCTTCAACCACTTCTCAGCTTTAGCCTGATCTTCAACTTTAAGTTGAACTTCCGTCAATTCTGAACCTGCCGCTTTCACTTCAAAGCTCATCAGTTCATCGTGGCGGAATGCTAGTACGGTATAAGTTCCGTCTTGCTTGGCATATTTTTCTGCCAATTTAACCGTCGCTTTTAAACCATCAATTGCAATAATCACATCATTTGCAGACAAGCCAGCTTTTGCCGCTGCACCATCACGACGAGCAGACTGAACCAACACACCTTCAGGCTTATCCGCCAGTTTTAAACCAAATGGCAAGGATTTGTCATTTTTTAGCGTATAGCTTAAGCCAAACTCTGGGAACAACTGATCTAGCGGCAATTCATCTGTAGTATTAATCAAGTGATTGATTTGTTCTAACCAATCATAACCTGTTAATTCATTACATAAATTGAAAATTGTCCGTTCATTGACTTGAATGCCATTTTGCGCATTTGCATATAACTTACGCATTAGGGCATCAAGACTTGAACCACGTAGGCGTAAACCAAGATCTAAACACAGCGCCACGAGGCAGCCTTTGTTGTAGTAACTGGTACCTGCGTTATTTGAGTTTTCATCCTGACGGTAGAATTTCACCCATGCATCAAAGCTTGACTCAGCAACGGTTTGAATTTCACGACCTGGATTTTGTAAATAGCGATCAATTTGTGCTTTCAAAAGCTTGATATATGAATCCTGATTAATCACGCCGCTGCGCAATAAAATCAAATCATCATAATACGATGTAAAACCTTCAAATATCCAAAGCAAAGAAGTGTAGCCTTCTTTGTTCAAATCATAATTCACAAAGTTTTCTGGACGGATAAATTTTACCAACCATGAGTGGAAATATTCATGGCTGCATAAACCTAAGAAACGTTGATAATCTGCTGATGGTTCTACAGGTTCATTAGCTTTTGGTAAATCATCACGCGGACTAATTAAACTCGTACTGTTTGGATGTTCCAAACCACCATAGCTATTCGCCGTTGCTATGGTCATAAAGGTATAGTCTTTAAATGGTGCTGAACCAAACATGGAAATTTCTGTCGAACAAATTTTTTCGATGTCTTGCTGCATACGCTGCGCGTTCATGGCATGTTTGCCCGAAACCACAAATTCGTGTGGAATGCCGTTGGCTTCAAAACTGAAACGAGTTTGTTCCGCCAATTCAAACGGTGCATCAATTAACTGAGCATAGTTATCAGCATACAAGGTATAACGACCTTTTACTAAACTTTTTGACTTCAATCCAGTCGCAAGTTGGAAATGCTTTAACTCAGGTGGCAAGAAAACTTCAACCTCAATGGCTGTATCTTCTTGGTCAACTAAACCTAAACATGCGCAAGCTGGATTGACATATAAACGGCTTTGATCAACATAAGCACCACGGACCGACAAGTCAAAGGCATAAACATCATATTCAACGGTGATCAACTCATGATCAGTATTAAATAAACGCCATTTATTTTTTTCAAATTTCTCTATTTGTAACAAACGCCCATCTTCATCATAAGCTCGAACAGCTTCGATATGCTTCGAAAATTCTCGGATTAAGTAACTTCCGGGAATCCAAGTTGGCAAAAAAAGCACCTGTGTTGGATTTGCCAAGAAACGTGCAGTGACATGGACTAGATGCTGACGATAATCGTCAAATTCGATTTGATAATGCAACATAATGGGCGATATAAAATTAGTAAAAGATAACTTATCAATTAGATTAACATTTTTTACAACTGAATGCGGAACTGTCGCAATTGTCTACAATTATGACTAGTCAGCAGAAAAAAAAAGGCATAGCATGCCTAAAAATTTTTTCGTTTTACCACCAACGGAATGGTTGGTTAAGGAACCTCATTGAAACACGTGATCTACCTCATCGCGCTGCTTAGTTTTCTATGCTCCACGATAGCAAATGCTGCCCTTTTAAATATTGTCCCTGAAACTGTTGAAGCTGAAGCTTGGACCATTTTAGACCCTCAGTCGGGTCAGGTGATTGCAGAACATAATAGCCATGTTCAGCGTGCCCCTGCTTCACTTACCAAAATGATGGTGGCTTATATTGCTTTAAAGGAAATTAAAGCAGGTCATTTAAAGAAAAATGAAATCCTAACCGCAACCCCAGTTGTACAAGTGGTTCAATGGGATGAATCACAAATGTATCTCAAAGCAGGCGAACAAATTTCAGTTGATCAGCTTTTGGCAGGTCTTGTGGTCATGTCTGCCAATGATGCCGCAGTAACCTTAGCTGAACGCATTTCTGGTGATATTCCAAAATTTATTGAACGCATGAACAAAGAAGCCAAAGCTTTGGGCATGAATGACACTAATTTTCAAAATCCAGCCGGTATTACCATGCCAGAACATTATTCATCGGCGGCTGACCTTGCACGTTTAGGGCAAGCACTGGTGACTGAAACACCTGATTATTTGTATTATTCAAAACAACAAAGTTTTAGTTATAATCACCGTTTCCACCATGCAACTAATATTTTACTCAAACAAGATCCTACCGTTGATGGCTTAAAAACAGGTTTTACTAAAGCTGCAGGTTATAATTTAGCTTTAACAGCCAACCGTTTGATCGCGAATCCTGACGCGCCAGAACGTCGTTTGATTGTTGTGGTATTAGGGGCAAAAAGTGGATTAAAACGTGCAGAAATAGCACACAACCTCATGAACTTGGCTTATACCTATACACGTAATGAAGTTGCAATCAAAGATAAGCAATTAATTGCAGAATTACCTGTGGTTAAATCAACCTTGAAAATGTTTAAGGTAGAAACTCAACAACCTAAGCTGATTACTACTTCACTTTATGATCAAGCTTATGCCATCGATTTAAAAGCTTTTGACCCTACACAGCAACGTATTCTTTTAAATACAGGCAATGGCCAAATTCAAGCCATTGAACCACTTCATGAAACACAGACTAAACTGAGTGTTGAAGTAAATGAAAAAGAACTCACTGCGCCTTTAGCTGAAGTGATGAAATTAGCCACCGTTACGGTTTATCAAAATAACCAATTGATTAATACCTTTGATATTGAAGATGACGTGCAAATTGAAGAAGCCAATATTTTTGAGCGTTTCATGATGTGGATCAAAGGTCTTTTTAGCATCTTTAATACGGATTCAGCAGAAGTTAAAACCTACCCTCTAGGTCAATGATGTGATTATGTAACTTGTAAGACAATTCGTTATTCGTGCAAAAAAGAAGATGGCATACTCGTGCCATCTTCTTTTTTTTCAACAATAATAAAATAGGTAATTCAATGAATAACGCTGATGACTCCAAGTTACACCATATTGTCATTGTCGGTGGTGGTGCCGGTGGTTTAGAACTGGTCACTCAACTCGGTGATTTACTCGGGAAAAAAAAGAAAGCACGCATTACCCTCGTAGATATGAAACTCACGCATGTCTGGAAACCCCTTTTACATGAAATTGCCGCAGGGACGATGTCGGTTAGTGAAGAAGAAATTAACTACTATGCACATGCTGCGAAGCATAATTATGAATTTGTCTTGGCTAAGTTTGAAGATATCAATCCTGCTGAAAAAACCATTCAGCTTAGCAAAGTCCAACAAGGTAAATATGAATCTACTCAAGAACAACTGCAACTGAGTTATGACACCCTTGTTCTTGCTTTAGGCTCAGTTTCCAACGATTTCAACACGCCGGGCGTGTATGAACATTGTCACTATTTGGACAGCCTGCAACAAGCTGAAATCTTCCAACAAGATCTCTTACAGTTGTATTTGGATGCACAAAATAGTAATACAGCACGTGAGTTGAAAATTGCCATTATTGGCGCAGGTGCAACGGGGGTTGAACTTTCAGCAGAATTGGTTGAAGCCAAAAATAATTTTTATAAATATGGTTTAAATAAAATTCATCCGCAAAGCGTACAGATCAATTTGATTGAAGGTGCTGATCGGATTCTGCCTGCACTCCCTGAAAAAATGGCCGAGCACGCACAGCAGCAATTACAACGCATGAAAATTGAAGTCTTAACCTCTAAACGTGTGGAAAAAGTCGATGCTGAACATGTTTATTTTAATGATGGCAGTAAAATTAAAGCTGAACTGAAGGTTTGGGCAGCAGGCATTAAAACACCAGAAGTAATTTCGAAGCTTGAAGGCTTTAAAAAAGACCGTATGGGGCGTTTGAGTGTATATGCAACACTACAAACTAAGGCACACCCAGATATTTTCGCCTTTGGTGATTGTGCACATTGCCAACCGCGTGCAGATGAGCCTGTCCTCGGCCCACGCGCTCAAGTTGCTAGCCAACAAGCGTCATTTCTCGTGGATTGTTTAAAGGCGCGTATCCGTGGTCAACAACTCCCAATGTTCGTATTTTCAGACAAAGGCTCCCTAGTCTCATTAAGTAAACATAAAGCAGTAGGTGAACTTTTAGGTCAGGTCAATGTTCAAGGCTTTGTTGCCAAATCAATGTACGTTTCACTTTATCGAATGCATCAAGCCACAATTTACGGCTACGCACATGCAGGACTATTAACGGCTAAAGATTTTGTTACACGAAAAATTGCGCCTAAAATTAAATTGCATTGAAATTTACAGATTTGCCCCGATTAATGAAAAAATCATCATAAACATTTAAAAATTGCATTTTTTTGATAAATTTAGTCTACAAAAGTGCAATTTCACTTTATGATGTAACCCTTAAAAAATTGAATGGATCAATAACATGACTGCTATTGCAAATAACTCTGTGGTTTCTTTCCACTACACATTGACTAATGCAGAGGGTGAAACTCTCGACCAATCTCAAGGTGAGCCACTAGCATATTTGCACGGCGCTGGTAACATCATTCCAGGTCTTGAAAAAGCTCTTTTAGGCAAAACAGTTGGTGAAAAATTCACTGTAACTGTACCTGCTGCCGAAGGTTATGGCGAATACAACCCTGATCTCGTTCAAGAAGTTCCTGCTCAAATGTTCCAAGGCGTGGATAACATCCAACCAGGTATGCAATTCCAAGCTCAAACTGATGACGGCGTTCAAATCGTGACAGTTAAAGCGGTTGAAGGCGACAACGTTGTTGTTGATGCGAACTTTCCACTTGCTGGTCAAGATTTAACTTTCGAAGTTGAAATCGTTGAAATCCGTGAGGCTTCTGCTGAAGAACTTGAACACGGTCACGTACACGGTGCAGGCGGTCACCACCACTAAGATCTTCTGATCTCTAGTGCAAAAAGGCAAAGTTTTTACTTTGCCTTTTTTAATGCGCCTGATATAGGTATGCCATATAAGAACTTTTCAAACTATTAAATGCAAAAAAGCAGGCCACGGCCTGCTTTTTTAAAACGGATAATTAATTCTTATGAATTAACGACGTTGGTTATAAATCTGCTGCGCTGCAGGTAGATTTTTACGCATCGCTTCAATACGTTGTGAGTTTGATGGATGCGTAGACAGGAATGATGAACCTCCCGCACCTTCAAGCTTGTTCATTTTTTCCCAAAGTGTAATCGCCGCTTGTGGGTTATAACCTGCACGTGCCATTAACATTAAACCACCTTGGTCAGCACGGCTTTCCAGAGAACGTGAATAAGGCAGACCTATACCAATTTGACTACCCAACTGCGCGGCCGCAGTACCCAATTGACCGACATTATTACCTGCCGCACTTAAACCAATATTCAATGCAAGATCAGTTAAGGCTTGCGCTCCCAATTTACTTTTTGCATGCTCTTCAAGAGCATGGACCATTTCATGTCCCATAACTGCTGCAATTTCTGCATCGGTTAAATTCAGTTTATTGACGATACCTGTATAAAATACAACTTTACCGCCTGGAGCTACAAAGGCATTGACTTGGTCTGATTTCATAACCGCCAATTGCCATTGGAACGCTTGACCCGTTTGGTTCATTTGGTCTGCATAAGGACGCAGTTTTTGGAATACAGTATTAATGCGCTTATATGTACTCGAAGAGGTATCGAGCTGATTTTTAGAACGCGCATCTGTCACCATTTTGTTATAACTTTGTGTTGCTTGCGCGTTCAATGTAGCAGTATCCGCTCCTGCCATATCTGCCACTGTCGCACAGCCCGAAATCGTCATTACACCGGCCATACACAGGCTCGTTAGAATTATTTTTTTCATTAAGGATACTCCAGACCATTAAAATATAAGTGAATTTATGGGTATTATATTCTTATGGTTTGGAGCTTAAAACGAAGTTATAGCGACTTATAATAGTATTTATGTAATTTTTTTAAGCTGAAAATTGAAGAACCAACCAATAGATTAAACAAACCACATTCAAGCCCAAATACACATGCATTAATGGCTTAATTTTTTCCTCTAACTGCATATTTTTTCGCTTAAAAAATAGGACAGCATTTTGTATCAAAACTATGGGCACAAGAATACAGGCAATAATCACCGACAACCCAATCAGGGCTTGATAAATTAATTGTGGATCTTGAGTTTGGGCACGAATGATCATCATAGCAATAGTGGGTGCTCCCCCCATCGCAAATAATAAAGAATAAAAAATGGTGGTCGAAATATTCTTTTGCATCCTGCACTTCTCTTCCTAATTTAAATTGCATTTTAGCAACTCACCACAAAGTGTATAGCGTACTAAAATGCAACTTTAGTCTTGAAAACCGCAGATATTAACGACGTACACTCGATGGTGTCGCATTTTTATAATATTGCTGCGCTTCCGGCATCATTTTTTGCATAGCAGCAATACGGTCATTATTGCTTGGGTGTGTAGACATAAATTTGCTCAGTGCGTCGTTGCCACTGTTATCATTCGCATTCATTTTTTTCCACAATGAAATCGCCGCTTCTGGATTGTATCCAGCCTTTGCCATCATCACTAGGCCACCTTTATCCGCGCGGCTTTCCAAATTACGTGAATACGGCAAGCCCACACCAAATTGACTACCCAAATCAAGCAAGGTTGCACCATAGCCGCCTGCAGCATTGCCTACATATTGTGAACCGATACTCACCGCAAGATTGGTTAGTGCTGAAGCGCCAATTTTATTTTTTGCATGTTCTTCTAAGGCATGAACCATTTCGTGACCCATGATTGCAGCGACTTCATCATCCGTAAGTTTGAGTGTTTCGACGATTCCTGTATAGAAAACAACTTTGCCACCGGGTGCGACATAAGCATTGATTTCTTTAGACTTGATCACGGCAACTTTCCAATCAAAAGCCTGACCCGTTTGATTCATCTGATCTGCAAACGGTTTCATTTTCCAGAAAACACGGTTTACTTTTTGATAAGTCGCAGACTTGGTATCGAGCACTTGTTTGGTCTGCGCGTCTTTCAGCATTGCGTTATAAGACTGTGTTGCTTGTAAGTTCAAAGATGCAGAATCAGCACCTGCAAGATCAGCAATCGTGGTACAACCTGATAAAGAAGCTGCTACGGCAAAGCATGCCAAAGATTTTTTATAATTCATCATGATCTCTAGTTATTTATAAAGAGTGTCAAATATATACAAAAAATTGACTGACTCAATATTTTTATGCTTATTTTTTTCAAAATCTTTATTTTTCCATTATTTAAATTTAATATCTGATGTTACCCCGTAAAAATAATTTCACATTTTTTAAATACTTTTAAGTATATTCAACGGAGTCTTACATCTTGGGTTTAAATACAGGGATTAGCCTTCGGCTGGAGGTACACACATGAAACAATGTTTCTCATTAGGCAAAATGAGAAACGTGCTTCGCAAGGAAACCATCTTGCGGTGCAATGCACCTCACCGACAAAACTCGTTCACTAGTGTCAAAATATTTACAGTATTGCAAAAACATTTTTAATTAAAAGTAGTCCTGTCTCAAACACTTGCGGATGAATTATCGCGTATCATTCTTTTATTTGAATCAAATGGCACTTCGGATGTTACTGAGTACTATCAGTTTATAATACATGCCGTTTTTTGAAGTTATGTTCTTCGCTATATAAAAAAGCCCCGCTTTCGCGAGGCTTTTACATCTTAATTCAACAGCACATTATGCGTCGAATGGATGACGTAATACGATTGTTTCATCACGGTCTGGACCAGTTGAAATGATGTCGATTGGACATTCAATCAATTGCTCTAAACGTTTCACGTAGTTAATTGCATTTTGTGGCAATTGATCTAGTGATCTCGCACCGAAAGTAGACTCAGACCAACCTGGCATGGTTTCGTAGATTGGTTTTAAAGTTTCAAATGCAAGCGCATCAGAAGAACCTACACAACCAGAATCAGCTGCTTCGTAACCTACACAGATTTTCACTTCTTCTAAACCATCTAGAACGTCTAGTTTAGTTAAGCAAATACCAGAAAGTGAGTTTACTTCTACTGAACGACGTAGAATTTCAGCATCGAACCAGCCACAACGACGTTGACGGCCAGTAGACGCACCAAACTCAGAACCGACAGTACCCAAGTGTTTACCGATTGCATCACCAACATCATTAGCAGCATCATAAACAAGTTCAGTTGGGAACGGACCAGCACCTACACGAGTTGTGTACGCTTTAGTAATACCCAATACATAGTCAAGGTGTAATGGACCAAGACCTGAACCTGAGCTTACGCCACCAGCAGTTGTATTTGAAGATGTAACATACGGATATGTACCGTGGTCAACGTCAAGAAGTGAACCTTGCGCGCCTTCAAACATGATTTTCTTACCTGCTTTACGGTAAGCATGAAGTTCACCAGTAACGTCCATCACCATAGGTTCGATGACTTTACGCCATTCGTCACATAGAGCGATCACATCTTCAACTTTAACTGCTTCAACACCGAAGAATTGAGTCAATTGGAAGTTATGGTATTCAAGAAGCTCTTCAAGTTGAGCTTTAAGATGAGCACCACCACGAACCAAGTCAGCAACACGGATTGCACGACGAGCCACTTTGTCTTCGTATGCAGGACCGATACCACGACCTGTTGTACCAATTTTCGCATTACCACGTTTTTTCTCACGTGCTTGGTCAAGTGCGATATGGTGTGGAAGGATCAATGGACAGTTTGGAGAAATACGTAGACGTTCACGTACAGGCACGCCTTCTTTTTCTAAAACTTCCATTTCGTGGATTAAAGCTTCAGGTGATAAAACAACACCATTACCAATTAAGCACAATACGTTGTCACGTAAAATACCAGATGGAATGAGGTGTAATACAGTTTTCTTACCACCAACCACAAGTGTATGACCTGCGTTGTGTCCACCTTGATAGCGAACTACCGCAGCCGCTTGATCTGTGAGCAGGTCGACGATCTTACCTTTACCTTCGTCGCCCCATTGGGTACCAAGTACCACAACATTCTTGCCCATAATAGCCTCATTGCATCATGCTGTTAAAATTGGAAAAACGTGTGTGCCCGCAGGCACATCCGAGATTAAATTTGTTTGATTGTCCACTCGCCATTTGCATTCACCAACTGGTGCGTTGCATACGGTGCTGAGCTTAAATCATCATTACCTAACAATTGAACAACACTGAATCCTTCGGTACGTGCTGCTTCAATTGCCTTTAATAAATCTGCTTCGATGCCTTTTGGTGCAACCAAAACTTGGTTTTTCTGAACTTGACCTGCAGTTAATGCATATAGATCACAAGAGAAACCTGTCGCTGGACGCGCGCGACCGAAGTGTTCACCAATACCGTCATAGCGACCGCCTTGAGCCAATGGCGCAGCACGGTTTGGTGCATATACGGCATACATTAAACCAGTGTGATAATGGTATGAACGAAGTTCTACAACATCGATACCAATATGTAGTTCTGGCCAACGCACCTGAATTGCGGCTTGTGTCGATTTGACTGCATCAAATGCAAGTTTAAATGCTTCGTTATTTAAAACTTCAGCACTTAAATTTGCTTGTAACGCATCTAAATCACTTGCAAAACGACCTAAAGTATAAAAGTCAGCACCATTTGGAATGCTTTGTGTGAATTCAGCAAGTTCAGGTAGAGCTTTACGTTGATACAAGTCAGATAACTGACGTTCAACTCCTTTGCTCAAGCCAGCTTGTTTCACCATGCTGCGGAATAAACCGACATGCCCTAAATCAAGATGGATACCATCTGCATGACCTGCTTTAGCAAGCAAGTTGATCATGACATCAATCAGTTCAACGTCAGCATCAATGCTGTCTGAACCAAATAATTCTGCACCTAACTGTAAAGGTGCACGTGTGGTATTAAAACCCTGTGGCTTAGTATGTAGTACTGTACCAGCGTAGCAATAACGAGCTACACCTTCGACAGGATGTACATGCGCATCAATACGAGCCACTTGTGGTGTCATATCGGCACGCACACCAAGCAAACGACCTGAAAGTTGGTCGATCACTTTAAAAGTGGCTAAGTCTAAATCTTGATTCGATTCTGAAAGAGAAGATAGAGATTCGATGTATTCAATGAATGGCGTGTACACCAACTGATAACCTCGAGATGCGAGGAAATCTAATGCTTCACGACGCAAAGATTCAATCACTTGCGCCTGTTCTGGCAGTACATCAGCTACACCATCAGGTAATAACCATGTCTCTGAAATGGGCATGTTGTAAACCTAAATTCTTGTCAGCGCGGAACAAATCCGCATAAAAAAATCGGGAGCACACCCGATTTCTCCTAGTTTAGCACGATAGTTTTACGCTTGCACACGACTTTTTCATAAAAGATGCTTCAGCATTCATTACTTCATCAACAGCTTTAATTTTTACAACTAAATCCATGTTTATGCTTATATTTTAAAATTCTGTGAACGTTATTTTTTAACCATTTGATAAAAAATAATAAGCATCCTACTTTCTATAGATGAAGTTTTAAACAAAGTTATAAATATGATCAGGCTCAATAACTTAATTTAAGACACGAACATCAATCCAATGGAAGCGCTGAAGTTTGTTTAACGGCCTGTAACGGTATCTCTGTTTTTACATTTTGCACACTGGCGATCTGCGTTAAATGATGAATCTGAAACTTTCGATAGGCTTCTAAATCTGCCACGACGATACGTAAGAAAAAGTCACAATCCCCTGCCATGAGTTGACATTCAACGACCTCAGGCATCGTTTGAATCGCTACGACAAAATCATTCACGGTTTTTGCATCTTGACCTTTTAGCCAAATCCGCGCAAATACCGTTAAACTTAAATTCAATTTTGACTGATTCAGTAAAGCCACATATTTCTCAATATAGCCTTCATCTTCTAGTTGCTTGACCCGTCTCAAACATGGCGAAGGCGATAAACCAACAAGTTGGGCCAATTCATTATTTTGTAGTTTTCCATTTTGCTGTAATGCTTGCAAAATGCGTTTATCTATCTGATCCATTAACAAAGGCACTAAATTTCACAATAAGCTTTATTTTAGCAATTTCATTGCACAATAAAAGCGATCTTTCATAAAATAGCTGCCAAATGCTGCTCAGATATCCATAAAATATTGCTTTCGATCTCGCTTCATGGAAAATGTCATGATGATGTTTAGACAAAGTACACTCAATCACCCCCATTCAGAGCATTCTATTGAGTTTAAACGAGGTCTAAAAACATCTATTCCAATGCTGCTGGGCATTATTCCTTTTGCATTAGTTTTGGGTGCTCAGGCAACACATAAAGGCTTTTCTAGTTTAGAAGTTCCGCTTTTGACTGGCCTTAACTTTGCCGGTGGTTCTGAATTTGCCATTTTGGAAGTTTGGACCAATCCCCCTAATATTCTCATGCTGATGTTTATTACGTTTTTAGTGAATAGTCGGCACCTATTAATGGGGGCGAGCCTTGTCCCGTATTTACGACATCTACCGAATCGTAAGGTTTATACCGCTTTATTTTTTATGTGCGATGAAAGTTGGGCTGTGGGTTTGGCTGATGCGCAAAAAAAATCTAATGTTTTGGGAATTCAGCGCGCCTTTAGTTTGATGTTCTATGCAGGCTTATGCTGTGCTCTATATTTGATGTGGGTTGGCTTTACCACGCTAGGGGCAATGATCGGGCCCATACTTGGCGATATTAGTCGACTTGGTTTTGATATGGCCTTCCCTGCTGTATTTCTTGTTTTACTGCGTGGCATGTGGAAAGGCTTTAAAGCGGCGCGTCCATGGCTGGTCAGTTTGATTGCCGCATCTCTGGCGTATTTGTATCTCCCAGCGGGCTGGTATGTTCCGATTGGCGCAGTTACTGGTATTGCTTCTGCATTTTTCCTGATTGGAGATGATGCATGATCCACACTAGCACATTGATCGCAATCCTATTTATAGCCTTAACCACTTACCTGACCCGTATCTTGGGTTATGTGTTACTGAAAAACCGTAGCCTCACCAACAAACAACGTCAAATTATGGAAGTTGTTCCCGGCTGTGTATTGATATCAGTGATCGCGCCTTATTTTGTTAAAGATAATCCTGCTGATCTGATCGCGATGGCCATTACCCTATTTGCAGCATCACGTTTTTCGTTATTGCCTACCGTTGTGATTAGCATGCTTTCAGCAGCAGTATTAAGACAAATTTTGATTTAACTAAGTAATACGCGATCATGTTTTGAATAACGAAAGAACTACGATTTAAACCCAATGATGATGAATATTAGGAATCATCTTATTGGATAAAAAATACCCATACCTTGAGATCACATGCTTCATGCAGATATCGAGGTGTGGGCAGTCTTTTGTATTTTTTTGATTAGCTTTGGTCTGTCTTGACCACTTTTGCCAAAAGGTTCACCAACTCTGCATTTTGCAATTCAACTTGCTGTAATTTGTGAGTGGTTTGATCTAATACTTCTTGCTGGATATGCATTTTCTTTGCAAGATCTTGCATAATTTCCAAGGTCTTTTTCAGGTTGGCTTCTAAATGCACCACTTTTTCTTCAAGTGGCAAGGTTTCATGCGCGGTAGATTGCGATACGTCACGATTAAACTGTAGCCAAATTAAAAATATAACCGCCAGCGCCAATAATAAAATAAATCCCCAAAGTAACATCAACATCATGCTCAATACTCTTTATATATTTCTTTGACTTTCATCTTAAACAATAAATTGGCTGTGCTTGAATATTTTTTAAAGTTTTTCAATATTTTCGAGCCATATGTAGGTCATTAAGCATGATTTTTCATCTAATTTTAGAAAATAAAAAACACCTACAGGCTAGTAGATGTTTTTACATTGGATATGTTTGAATTTTTATAGAGAATGAAAACTTTCACATAAATCGAGCAAGCGGTTCGCATAACCCCATTCATTGTCATACCATGCGAAAACTTTTGCTTGTTTTCCTACCACCATGGTTTGATTCAAATCGACAATCAATGAATAAGGTGAATGATTAAAATCACTTGATACCAAAGGTTCATCGGTTACTGACATAATTTCATGATAATCAAAACGTGCAGCTTTGCTTAACACTGCATTTAACTCATGCTTGGTGATAAGCGATTGGGACACAAAACTTAAATCGATTGCAGCAACATTGATAGTCGGTACACGTATCGAATAGCCATCGATTCGATCTTCCATTTTCGGCATCACCCGTTTCAATGCCCCTAGAGCTGAAGAAGTCGTTGGAATAATATTTTGACCCGAAGCTCGCGCACGACGTAAGTCACGATGTGCATGATCCAATACAGACTGATCCGCAGTCACAGCATGAATTTCTGTCATGAGTGCTGTGTCTATACCAAAGGCATCATCAATAATTTTGACTAAAGGCACCAAAGCTTGCGTGGTACACGACACACTCGAAATAATTTGATCCGTCGCTTTGACTTCATGATGATTAACACCATAGACAATCGCAGCATCAACACTGTCAAACGGCGCCGCACCAATTATCACACGTTTGGCACCTGCACCAATATGTTGTGTGGCTGCCTCTCGCGATCTAAATAAACCTGTGCATTCGAGTACCACATCGACATTCAGTTGCTGCCAAGGCAAAAGACTCGGCTGTGCTTCATTTAAAACTTGCACTTTGAGATGCGCTTGAGCACAAGAGATATCTAGAAAAATAGCGCCATCTTGTTCAAGAATTTCGACTTGGCCTGCAAAACGACCATGCGTGGTGTCGTATTTAAACAAATGCACCATGGTTTCCACATCAGCGACATCATTTATGGCAACAATTTCATAATGAAATTCTTTTGGATTTTCAAACCAAGCGCGTAAAACATTGCGTCCGATTCGACCAAATCCATTAATTGCCACTCGCTGCATGACCAATCCTTCGTTTTAAAACAAAAATAAAGCATCTATATGTTAATGGATTTCAACATGAAAACGTTATCATTTATTCGTTTAATGCTTATTGGGCTTTATTTTTATAAAGCCTTAGCGCCTGTTTAGATCCAAATATTAGCTTCACTAGAAATGTACAGCACTAAGATCAAGTCCAAACACTATTATTAAATTGGGTATAAACATGCAATTATCCAAATGAACTGAAAAATATAAAAGCAACCCACCTTCATGTAGAGCATTCATTAACATGTTGAATTTGAAATTTCAAAGCTTTTCAAGACATATAAATAAAACGCAGCAACAGTGCGCTCACTAGATTAATCAATGAATACTTTCAGCGTTCCAAAGGTTTAAAAATCTAAAAATATAGGTGCTAAATTTAAAACATATAAAAAGTCATAGAGATAGCCGAAAATCATTGGTCACTACACCTTTTTCCGTTATAATTTAGCGTTTTTAAATTTTATGTCAGCATCTCAAGCCAGCTTTAAATTTTTGTAAGACTTGCTTGATATGCTATTACCAAATCGAAATTAGGAGAGACTTGGTTGTGAGTACTCGTTTTATGACATCAGCTGAAATTCGCGAAGCTTTTTTAAGCTACTTTGAATCGCAAGGGCATACACGTGTCGCGTCGAGTTCTCTGGTACCTGCCAACGACCCAACACTATTATTCACAAATGCTGGTATGAACCAGTTTAAAGACTGCTTCCTCGGTCTTGAAAAACGTGACTACGTTCGTGCAACTTCTTCACAAAAATGTGTCCGTGCCGGCGGTAAACACAACGACTTAGACAACGTTGGTTATACAGCACGTCACCACACGTTCTTTGAAATGTTGGGTAACTTCTCATTTGGTGACTACTTCAAACGTGATGCCATCACATTTGCTTGGGATTTCTTAACCAACGAAAAATGGTTAGGTCTGCCAAAAGATAAACTATATGCCACTGTTTACCATACAGATGACGAAGCATTTGATATCTGGAACAAAGAAATTGGTCTAGACGCTTCACGCATTATCCGTATCGGTGACAACAAAGGCGAAAAATACGCTTCAGATAACTTCTGGGCAATGGGCGATACAGGTCCTTGCGGTCCATGTTCTGAAATCTTCTTTGACCATGGTGACCACATTTGGGGCGGCTTACCGGGCACTCCTGAAGAAGATGGCGATCGTTTCATCGAAATTTGGAACAACGTATTCATGCAGTTTAACCGTACTGCTGATGGCGTACTACACCCTCTTCCTGCACCTTCTGTAGATACAGGTATGGGCCTTGAGCGTATTTCTGCAGTTTTACAGCATGTAAACTCAAACTACGAAATTGACCTATTCCAAAACCTACTTAAAGCTGCTGCTGAAATCATTGGTTTAGACACCACTGAACTTGAAGCAAAAGCACAAGCAGAAAACAAACCAGTTGAATACCCTGCTTCTCTTAAAGTGGTTGCTGACCATGCACGTTCTTGCTGCTTCTTGATTGCAGACGGTGTTAACCCGTCTAACGAAGGCCGTGGCTATGTACTTCGCCGTATTATCCGTCGTGCAGTACGTCATGGTAACAAATTGGGTGCAACAGGTTCATTCTTCCATAAAATGTTGCAGCCGCTGATCGACGTGATGGGTGCTGCTTATCCTGAACTTGCTGCTAACCAGGCACGTATCGAAGCACAACTTCTTAAAGAAGAAGAGCAATTTGCTAAAACACTCGAGCAAGGCTTGAAATTGCTTGAAGGCGAATTGGCAAACCTTAAAGGTTCAGTGATTCCAGGCGAAACTGTATTTAAACTTTACGATACTTACGGCTTCCCGACTGACTTAACAGCAGACATTGCACGTGAACGTGATTTAACCATTGACGAAGCTGGTTTCGAAGTCGAAATGGCGGCTCAACGTCAACGTGCGCGTGATGCTGGTAAATTTGCTGTCGACTACAACTCAATTGTCAAAGTTGAAGGCGAGACTCAATTTGACGGCTATAACGCAACTCAAGGCCAAGGTCAAATTGTTGCAATCTACAAAGACGGCGAACAAGTTGATGAAGTTTTTGAAGGTGACGAAGCGCTGATCGTTCTCAACCAAACACCTTTCTATGCAGAAAGTGGCGGTCAAGTTGGCGATACGGGTATCTTCAAAAACGAAACTGGTATTTTTGAAGTTCAAGACACCAAAAAATCAGGCGGCGCATTTGTACACCAAGGCATCGTGACCATGGGTAACTTAAAAGCGGCTCAAGCGGTTGAAGCGATTGTTAAAGCAGATATCCGTGCAGCAACATCGCGCAACCACTCTGCAACTCACCTATTACATGCAGCACTTCGCCAAGTTTTAGGTACGCACGTACAGCAAAAAGGTTCATTGGTTGCAAGCGAACTTTTACGTTTTGACTTTGCTAATGACCAACCTGTTTCATTTGAACAGCTTCAAGAAATTGAACGCATTGTCAATGCCGAAGTGATTGCCAATACTGCTGTTTCAACTGAACTTTTAGACATCGAGGCGGCCAAAGAAAAAGGCGCAATGATGTTGTTCGGTGAGAAATACGGTGACGAAGTACGTGTACTTTCAATGGGTACAACCAAAGATGAGAAAAACTTCTCTATCGAACTTTGTGGCGGTATTCATGTAAAACGCACCGGTGATATTGGTCTATTCAAGATTACATCTGAAGGCGGTGTTGCTGCAGGCGTACGTCGTATTGAAGCCGTTACGGGTACTAAAGCTGTTGAAGCTGCGCAAAAAGCTGATCGTGACATTCATGCAATTAACGACTTGCTGAAAGCGCAAAAAGATCAAACTTTAGAAAAAGTTGAAGCTTTATCTCACACAGCATCTAGCTTGCAAAAGCAAATTGAGCAATTAAACCAAAAACTAGCGAGCTTCCAAGCCGCTGAGTTATTGAGTCAAGTTCAAGAGATTGCTGGCCGCAAAACATTAATCACTACTGTTCAAGGTGTAGATGCGAAATCACTTCGCAACTTGCACGACGGTGTGAAATCTAAGTTAGACAATGCTGTGATCGTGATCGCAGCGGTTGATGCCGACAAAGTGAGCCTGATTGCTTCGGTTGCTAAAGAATACACTGCTGCTGTAAAAGCAGGTGACATCATCAAACACCTTGGTCAAGAACTTGGCGGTAAAGGTGGTGGTAAACCTGATATGGCTCAAGGTGGTGCGCCTTATAGCGACAAACTTGAAGCGGTAATGACTGACCTCGTTGCATGGTTAGCTGCAAAATAAGACCAAAAGTCCTATAGCTCAAAGTGACTCACCTCCTTTGAGCAAATCAACAGGTTTAAGCAGTGTGTTTTTTAATGCTGGATCCTGCTTAAACACTGTTGATGCGTGAAAGCGCAAACTCAATCATCATGTTGAAACCAATATTCAACCTCTGGCTAAATGATGAAAATGGAGTCTAAAAGGCTGGGTTCATGTGAATCCCCTGCAGACACAAAGTATCTATTTGAACTCCTCCTACCTTGGAGTTCATAAGCTACGTGGTATATTAAAATCGCGCCGAAGTGCGGTCTTAAAATATGTGTAAGTGCTTTAAGTCTTTAGACTTATTTACTTGGTAAGGATAGTTATGGCATTAATCGTTCAAAAATATGGCGGTACCTCAATGGGTACTCCAGAGCGCATTTTAAATGTTGCTCGTCGTGTAAAGCGTTGGCATGATCACGGTCACAAAGTTGTGGTTGTTGTATCTGCAATGAGTGGCGAAACCAATCGTCTACTTGCTTTAGCGAAAGCCATTACCGAAACCCCTGATCCACGCGAATTAGACCAAATGGTGTCTACGGGTGAACAGGTAACGATTTCTATGTTAGCAATGGCACTTAACTCTATTGGTGTTGAAGCTAAATCACTTACAGGCCGTCAAGTCGGTATTAAAACCGACAGCGCATTTACCAAGGCGCGTATTGAAGCGATTGATACGGATGTATTGACTTCAAACCTTGACGCTGGACGTGTCATTGTAGTGGCAGGTTTCCAAGGCTTTGATGCCGAAGGTAACACTACGACTCTAGGTCGTGGTGGTTCTGACACTTCGGGTGTTGCATTGGCCGCCGCACTTAAAGCTGATGAATGTCAGATTTACACAGACGTTGATGGTGTTTACACCACTGACCCTCGTGTCGCTCCAAAAGCGAAAAAAGTTGATCGTATTTCTTTTGAAGAAATGCTTGAAATGGCATCACTTGGCTCTAAAGTCCTTCAAATTCGTTCTGTAGAATTTGCCGGTAAATACCAAGTGCCTTTACGCGTATTATCAAGTTTTGATAATGACGATGATGGCGCATTCGACGAAAACTTTAAACAAAACGTCGGGACACTAATCACCACTGAAGCGGAAGACAACATGGAACAACCAATCATCTCAGGTATCGCGTTCAACCGTGATGAAGCTAAATTAACTATTCTTGGTGTACCGGATAAACCAGGTATCGCTTCAAACATCCTTTCACCAATTGGTGATGCCAATGTTGAAGTGGATATGATTATCCAAAACGTTGAAGAAGACGGCACAACTGATTTCACATTTACAGTTAACCGTAGTGAATTATCAAAAGCGAAAGCAATTCTTGAAGCGACTGCACAAGAAATTGGTGCACGTGAAGTTGCAACTCGCGCAGACATCGTAAAAGTATCGATTGTTGGTGTTGGTATGCGCTCACACGCAGGTGTTGCAAGCAAAATGTTTACTGCTCTTGCAAAAGAAGGTATTAATATTTTGATGATTTCGACTTCTGAAATCAAAATTTCAGTGATTATTGATGAGAAATACTTAGAGCTTGCTGTACGTGCTCTACACACTGCATTCGGTCTAGACCGTGAAACAGGTGAATCAAGCGCACGTGCTTAATTAACCTTGCTGTGTGTCAAAATTTGTCATTGTTAGACAGATTTTGAAAAACATCGTAAAAATTCAGAGCCACTATAGTTTTTTTTATAGTGGCTCTGTTATATTAAACCTGAGGATTTTAAAATTTACTCAGTTTGCGACTGTCACAATGATTGTTTCAGATGCACTGCTAAATTTTTTGCTTTTACAAGTTATGAATTTTACATAACAGATCATTTGCAGGTTTTGCATTTTGCAAGGAGAGAAACATGCTGATTCTGACTCGTCGTGTCGGAGAAACATTAATGATTGGAGACCAAGTTAGCGTGACTGTACTTGGTGTTAAAGGTAATCAGGTTCGTATTGGCGTGAATGCTCCAAAAGAAGTATCTGTTCATCGTGAAGAAATTTACCAACGAATTCAACATGAACGCGCAATGCACGAACATCTCCAAAACATTGATCAAGAATATCAGCCATCTTTTGAAGAAACTGATTATTCCCAAAATAACTATAATCGCTAAGATTTAAGTTGTTTAAATCATAAAGCGGCTCATTAGGCCGCTTTAAATTTATCTAGAACATGCTTTTACTATAGACGTTCAACTAAGCTTTATTACTGCCCTTCTAGAACTTTACGTACGGGACCAAAACTGCGGCGATGTTCATCAATCACCCCATACTGCGCAATCGCTTCGAAGTGCGCTTTGGTTGGATAGCCCTTGTGTTTCGCAAAACCGTATTGTGGATATTTTGCATCTAGTTCAACCATTTCATGGTCTCGAGTCACTTTTGCCAAAATACTCGCAGCCGAAATCTCTGGATGAATCGCATCTCCGCCTACCACAGCATCACAGCTCATCGCTAAACCAGCTGGGACTTTATTACCATCGACCAGCACGTGTTCTGGCTGTACATTGAGTTTTTCCACTGCACGACGCATTGCAAGTAATGATGCCTGCAAAATATTGATCTCATCAATTTCTTGTGCAGAACTTTCAGCAATCGCCCAAGCCAAGGCTTTTTCTTGAATCTCAATAAATAACTTTTCACGTTTTTTTTCAGTGAGCTTTTTAGAATCGTTTAAACCTTCAATCGGGTTATTTGGATCTAAAATGACAGCTGCCGCAACAACCGAACCCACCAATGGACCGCGACCCGCTTCATCTGCACCAGCAATTTTCATATATCTCTCACTCAAAATAAAATACGACCCTTAATTTGGATTTGCTGATACTCAGCAATACCAATGTCTGGGTCGTATAAAATGTTCTAAATCTTAGTTTTTAAATGTTTCGATCACGCAAGCATTTAAAGTATTTGTCACGATTTTAGCTGCAAGATTAGCTTGTGAAGTTTTATCCATTGCTGCTACAACCAAATCCGTTGCAGTCACGCTAGTTGTCGCTTTCTCGCCTACACATGAACAAACTTCAGTTTGTAGTTCAGATTTTTGAGTTTCTGTTAATAATTTTGAACCTGTTTTCCAGTAGCTGTTGTTATTTAGCTCAGTCACGCATTTCGCTTGAACACCCACTTTAACAGCCATCATTGCCAAGCTGTTTGCTGAAGTTGTACCTGTAGATGTACTTGTACCTGTTGTACCAGTCGCAGCACATGCAGAAAGTACAAGCGCTAATGGCGCTAGAACAGCAACTAATTTTTTCACGAATATTTCCTTTGTTCTGTTAATTAACGCGCATATTGTGCCCCAAATCACACACCATCTGATATGACTATTTAAAATAAATTCGGTAGTTGTGTAGTTAATCATCAAAGCCTGTGTTGCATATTCACAACACAGTGTCCCGATTTTAAACGACGCATATTTTTGTGGTCTGTATTAGAATCTGCATAAGATTGGACGCTTAAATAATCAACATGAGCAATAACACACAATACTACACTCGAACAGCTCAGGTCTTACATTGGCTGATGGCGATCATATTCATCGTGGCATGGTTAATTGGCTTTTATAGTGGTAATTTTCTGAGTTATGACGTCGATGGCAGCTTTAAAGGGCAAGTCATTACCCTCCATAAAAATATTGCGACTACGATTATTTTTCTGGTGGTGATACGAATCTTTTGGCGCTATACCCACCCCGCTCCAGATTTACCTGACAACATGTCCTCCGGCATGAAAACCTTGGCACATTTGGGTCATTTAGCACTTTATTTTGTACTACTGGCTTTACCTATTACAGGTTGCTTATTTAGTTGGAGCGCAGGTCACCCGGCCCCTGTCCTGTATTTGTTTGAAATACCACGCTTGGTCCAAGATAATCCTGAATTACTTGCCATCGTGAAACCGCTACATATTTGGATTTCTTGGGCAGCAGGCTTGCTCTTAGTGGGCCATATTTTGGCAGCACTGAAACATCATTTTATTGATAAAGACCATGTGCTCAAAAGCATGACACGACAACCAAAACCCTAACAAAGACAAAATAAAAGCCACATTATGTGGCTTTTATTGTGAGCATCATCTTTTAATTCAGCACTTGCTGAGCACAGCCACGCATACTATTCAAAACCGCTTTAGAAATCAGTTTATTCTTTTCAGTTTCATTCACTGCAGCAGTCATCAGATCTTTCGCACCGATATCATCCATAGCATGCTCACTCACGCACTGACAAATCGCAGCTTGATTGTCTTTTTTCTGTTGAGCACTCATAAACAACGCAGCACCTTTCCAAATTTTAGAACTATTTAACTCTTGCGAGCATTGATATTCAATCACGGGCTTTAGCATACGCTGACTTAAACTTGACTTATCTGCAATAGCAGCGGATGAAATCAATACTGAGGCTAAAAATGTAATCGATGAGGCAAATATAGAGCGATTTGAATGAGAGAAAAGCATGATTTAAACATAAAAAAGGCAGTGAATATTCACTGCCTGAGATTATACGCTGATTATTAATTCAACGCTTCAATCTTTTTAATCCAAGCTTGCTTTTCAGCATCTGAAATAAATGATGCTTCAAAAGAGTTGATTGCCAGTTGCTTTAACTCTGCATTGCTTAGATCAAGAGCTTCGGTGATCGCAATAAAGTTATCATTCATATAGCCACCAAAATAAGATGGATCATCTGAATTGACAGTTACATGCACACCTTGTTGCAATAGACGGCGAATATTATGCTCAGCCATAGCATTGACCACACAGAGCTTTAAATTACTCAGCGGGCAAACGGTTAATGGCATTTTCTCTGCAATTAAACGCTGCATTAAGGCTGGATCTTCTTCTGAACGTACACCATGGTCAACACGATTTACTTTCAGCAAATCCAAGGCTTCCCATACGTATTCTGCTGGACCTTCTTCCCCTGCATGCGCAACAATAAGAAAACCTGCTTCACGTGCTTTGGCAAAAACACGTTCGAATTTTGATGGTGGATGACCCACTTCACTCGAATCTAAACCGACACCAATAATTTGATCTTTATATGGTAAAGCTTGTTCTAATGTTGCAAATGCTGCGTCTTCAGATAAATGACGTAAGAAACACATAATCAGATGTGAGCTAATGCCCAGTTTTACTTTGGCATCATCACAAGCGCGTTGTAAGCCATTCAAAACCGTTTCAAAAGCAACGCCACGATCTGTATGAGTTTGTGGGTCGAAGAACATTTCAGTATGAACCACATGATCTTCTGCACATTTTTCTAAATATGCCCATGCTAAATCATAAAAATCTTGCTCATGAATCAGTACATTTGCACCTGCATAATAAATATCTAAAAAAGACTGTAAATTATGAAAATTATACGCTTCTTTTAATTCTTCGACTGATTGATAAGGGATTGCAATATTGTTGCGTTGGGCAATTGCAAACATGAGTTCAGGCTCAAATGTCCCTTCAATATGCACATGTAACTCTGCTTTTGGCAAAGCGCGAATCAGCTCAAGTTGATCCATCTTTTATCCTCATAAAAATAAAAAAGGGTGCAAACTGAGTTTACACCCTTTCGCTATTTGACAGTATTAACCGCCAAATGCAGCAAATTTTAATGCCCAAAGTGCAGCAATAATCCAGACCATATACGGTACAGTTTTCGCTTTACCTGTAAGCAATTTAACTAATGCATAGCTGATGAAGCCCATTGCAATACCGTCTGCAATTGAATAGGTAAACGGCATAAATACAATTGTTAAGAATGCAGGGACTGCTTCAGTAATATCATCCCACTCAATATGAACGATACCTTGAATCATCAACACACCAACAAACAACAATGCTGGCGCAGTTGCAAAACCTGGTACTGACTGAGCAAGTGGTGCTAAGAACAATGCCAAAATAAACAATACAGCAACTACAACTGCAGTTAAACCTGTACGACCACCGGCAGCAACACCTGCTGATGATTCAATATAAGGCGTAGTTGATGACGTACCCAATGCCGCACCCGCAACAATTGCAGATGAGTCAGCAAATAATGCTTTCTTCAAACGTGGTAATTTACCGTCTTTTAATAGGCCTGCACGGTGTGATACACCGACCAATGTACCTGTAGAGTCAAATAAATCGACTAAGAAGAATACAAAGATCACGCCAATCAAACTTGCGGTGAATAGACCTTCGAAGTTCATTTGCATGAATGTTGGAGCGATTGAAGGAATAGCACCCACAACACCTTTAAATTCGTTGAAGCCCAGCAGGGTTGAAATTGCAGTAATCACCAAAATACTGATGATGATTGCACCACGTACTTTGAAGTGATGCATAACCACAACCATCAAGAAGCCAAGTAAAGCTAACAAGACAGACGGCTGTTTTAAATCACCCAGACTGACCAGTGTTGCAGGGTTATCAACAATAATGCCGGCATTTTTCAAAGAAACCAGTGCAAGGAATAAACCAATACCGCCTCCGATCGCCAGTTTAAGCGACATTGGAATCGCATTGACAATCGCTTCACGGATTTTGAACATGCTGATAGCGATAAAAACAAGGCCAGAGACAAAAACAGCTGCTAAAGCAGTTTGCCATTCCACGCCCATACCCAAACATACAGAATAGGTAAAGTAAGCGTTTAAGCCCATACCGGGTGCTAGGGCAATTGGATAGTTAGCAACAAGACCCATCACCAAACAGCCAATGGCTGCTGCTAGACAGGTTGCGACAAAAACAGCGCCATGATCCATACCCGTTTCGGACAAAATCATTGGATTGACAATAATGATGTAACACATTGTCAAGAAAGTAGTTACACCTGCAATGACTTCTGTTTTGAAACTGGTTTTGTTTTCGCTCAGTTTAAACAGACGTTCAAGCATGTTCTCGGAAGATGGATTAGGAGTCGTCATGACCTAGCCCCTATGAAGTAAACTTTATGCATATAAGCATTCCACAAAATTAATCATGTGATGTATTCATCATTAATTTTGTGTATGCCTAAGCAACGAATATGCCAATTCGGCAGATTGTAGGCTTTAAAAAATCCTATTTTCAACAGCATACAACACAGTACAAATGTTGAAATTTGCAAACAAAAAAGCTGCATAAACCTATGCAGCTCCTCTATTTATGTCATTTAATTCGTATTTAATATCAATAAATACTGATCAAATTAATTTCGGCAAATTATAACACATTGATTTTTTAATGTTTCCACATTTTCATCGCTTTTCAATTTAGTAAATTTAAGACATTGTTTTATTTATAAAGTTTCAAATTATTATATGTAAAAATAAAATATCAATATTTAGACGAACTCTTCAAGATCATGCTTGAGCTCAATTCAAAAGCAGCAAGATTGATTTTTTTAGCGCATATAAGGTGATGCGTTCAAATCATCATTGAACACCTGATTAATTTCTTGCTGTCGCTTTAACTCTGCATTTTTATAAACACTAAACCCTAAGAACACAATGCTGAGTATAAAAATTGGTATCAGTATTTTTTTCATAACAAAATTTTATTCATGTTTAAATATTTGGCTATAATAACAAAAAACTTAAACAAAAAAGTGACGTATTTCACAATTTTATATCTTATTAAGTCATTTAATAAGCTATTTGTTCAATCAATGTTAACTTTGTAATATATTTTAGACTGATAGACAAGATAATCGCTGAATGATTTTTCGAATCCTTTTCCGCAAAAAGCTTCAAATCATAGATCATTTCACATACGAAATTTAAAGCACCATCAATTTCACAGCCCCACCATTAAATCTCGAATGAAGAAGATAAAAAACCGCTGACTTCAAGGCAGCGGCTATACATATTCTTTTCAGTCTAAGCTTTTCAATTTCGAAATTAAACGGCTTGTTGTTCATCTCGCTTAAAGACCAATTCACCCTTTAAGCTACTCTCAGCATCGAAATAATAACCATCGGTATTGAACGACTTGATATCTTCAATACGTTCAATTTTATTTTCCAACAAATAACGCGCCATTAGGCCACGTGCTTTTTTGGCATAGAAGCTGATGACTTTATATTTGCCGTTCTTTTGATCGAGAAAAACAGGCTTGATGATTTCGGCTTTGATTTTTGATTCTTTGACCGACTTATAGTATTCATCTGAAGCAATGTTGACCAAAAGTTCAGAGCCGGCTTTTTCCAAATCGTCATTGATGAGATTGGTGATGGTATTGTCCCAAAACTCGTATAGGTTATGTCCACGTGGATTTTGCAGCTTGGTCCCCATCTCTAAACGATATGGCATCATTAAATCAAGCGGACGCAATAAACCATAGAGACCCGAGAGCATACGCAAATGGGTTTGTGCATATTCAAGGTCTGAGTTTGTAAGTTTATAAGCATCTAAACCGGTATATACATCACCTTTAAAGGCAAAGATTGCTTGGCGTGCATTGGCAAAATCAAAATCAGGCTGCCAATCTCGGAAGCGCTCAACATTTAAAGTCGCAATTTTCTCACTGACACTCATCAAGCTTGAAATTTCACTTACCGACAATTTACGTGCGACTGAGATTAATTCTTCAGAATGATCTAATAGCCGTGGTTGAGTGAATTTTTCAGTCGGTAAAGCGGTTTCGTAATCTAAAGTTTTTGCTGGAGAAATTAAAGCGAGCATAAACATCCTGATTAATTTTTAATTAAACAAACTATAACAGTAGAGTATTTTCAAATCCAATCTGTGTTTTTGATAAACATAATCTGTAAACTATGCGACTCTCCCGCTTTCACATTTTAGTCATTATGTCAGAACAACTGTTCATTCAAGGGCCTGTTGGTCAGCTTGAAATTTTTGTTGATTATCCACAGGGTGAAGTGAAAGGATTTGCGGTAGTTACACACCCTCACCCATTGCAAGGTGGTACACCACACCACAAAGTCCCTGTGCTTTTAGCGCAAATGTTCTTAGAACGTGGCTATGTTGTCTATCGCCCAAGTTTCCGCGGCTCTGGCCAAAGTGCAGGAATACATGACGAAGGCAATGGTGAAACCAAAGATACCATGCAAGTCATTGAATTTGCTCGTAGCCAACACCCAAACTTGCCATTTTATGCAGGCGGTTTTAGTTTTGGTGCAAATGTCATGACTAAATGCTATGCCCTATTGCCAGTGGAGTTACAGCCTGTACAGACTATTTTATGCGGCTTACCAACCACAACAGTTGCAGGTGTACGTCACTATGTGACACCGCATATTAAGGGTGATATTTTATTTATTCATGGTGAAGAAGATAATGTCACACTGTTATCTGACTTGATTCAGTGGGCCAAACCACAGCGCCATTTAATCACGGTTTTACCAGGTGCAAACCACTTCTTTACAGGTTATCTCAAACAGCTTCGTATCGCGATCTCACGCTTTTTAGTATAAAAAATACAAAAAAATGAGTCAGCTTAACTGGCTCATTTTTTTTGCCTAGCGAACGCTCTATTCCACCAATATTCCAGATAAATTCAACTTCTCGCTTTTCGATTTATCCATTTTTTTGCATTAGTGATCATAATTCGTTCAACATGTAATGACTTAAGCCGATGCTCGTTTAATTTTTATTACGCAACATTTTTTTATCTAAAAACCAATTATTTACTTGTTTAAATAATCAACTACAGAAATAATACCCAGAAAAATTAAGATAAAATTTAGAGGGAAAAATGAAATTTATTGTTGCTGTGATTTTAAGTCTAAGCATTGCAGCTTTGGTCTATTATTTTAATTCAACCCCATCCACAACGACAAATTTGCCAGCGTCTACGGTTGCTGCGAACGATGGTCCCAAAGCCTATTTGACTGCGTCATACAAGATGAATGTCGATGGTCGTGATTTTAGCTTAAAAATGGTCTACGACTTTCCCAACAGCCAAGTGTGTGAAGCCCAACTCAACAGCACTGACACCATGAATATGATTTCAACCTTTAAGCAACGCTGTTCGAGTGACTCGGTGTGTAAAGAAGCTGAAATTTCGTCTTGTTCATCTTTTACCGATCAAAAATATAAAGATATGCTCGATAAAAACTATCATGACACCCATTATATTTATTTAAGCGATAGCAAATTGACTGATCAACGTGGTGTGATAGTGTTTTGGGGACTCAATGAACAAGAGTCAGAAAAAATGTGTGACTATGTGAAAAAGAGCAATCGAACTATTAATCCTATCAATATTGAATGTCTATAACGTTGTAAATACATTCCGTTAAAAAACAAAAAAGCAGCGCTATGCTGCTTTTTTATGGATGATTTTTAATTCAATTTTTCAAATCATTTTGTCATTTGTTTCCATTGAAACTCACTATATGACTCTTCTTCTTTTAAACTGTTTTCGACCGCTTGAGCCAATTGATTCAATAAACTTTGCTCAGTAATACGATCTAACCAATCTTGGTCTTCATCTGGATAAGAGGTGATTTCACAGACTAGACGACCTGATTCATCCTGCCCCTGACATGTCACTGAAAGTGGCAATTCATGTTGATCGACACTGACTGCAATCTGATCACCACTTTGCGATAACGTTTGAAAGCCATATTTCTCAAGCTTACTTGCTAAAAACTCAGCCACTTGAGTTTGAGTATCAGTACTGCTTTCAACTCGATTTGAATCGCTATGGGCGGTGAATTGTAGTTTTCTCATGTATCTATCCAAAGACATTCTTGTTGTATAGTTTTAGCATAAGCAATTAAAACCAAACAGCCAAGCATTTGCTTGGCTGTTGTTGAATAAATATACAAATTTAGTGAATTATTTATTCACTTACCGCAATCGTTAAACCGGCTTGAGTCGCTAGCTCTGTAAATGTTGGGAAACTTGTTGCAACAGTTTCTGTACCCACGATATTAATTTCACCCGAAGTACGTAAACCTGCCATTGAGAAGCTCATTGCAATACGGTGGTCATGATGTGATTCGATTTGACCACCTGTGAAGATTGCACCCCACTCACCCGCTTTGCCTTGACCTTCAATGATGATACCGTCCTCGGTTGGCGTACAATCGATACCCATAATTTTTAGGCCATCTGCCATCACTTGAATACGATCCGACTCTTTCACTCGAAGTTCAGCTGCACCAGTCAAAATGGTTTGACCCTCTGCACATGCAGCAGCAATAAATAACGCTGGGAATTCATCAATCGCCAATGGCACTTGATCTTCTGGCATATGAATGCCTTTGAGTGTACGTGAACCACGAATACGAATATCTGCAATCGGCTCACCGCCAGCGATACGTTCATTTTCAACAGTCAGGTCAGCACCCATCTGTTTTAAAATTTCGATCACACCTGTACGTGTTGGATTAATGCCGACCGCTTCAAGTGTGACATCTGAACCTTCAGTAATCGCTGCACCCACCATAAAGAATGCTGCAGATGAAATATCAGAGGGTACTTGGATATCCGTACCGACTAACTTGCCGCCACCTTGAAGTGAAATGCGGTTGCCTTCTGTTTTCACGTCATAACCAAATGCACGAAGCATACGTTCAGAATGGTCACGTGTCGGTTCTGGCTCAGTGACAACAGTTTCACCTTCCGCCCAAAGACCTGCCAACAAAATACCAGATTTTACTTGTGCAGATGCCATTGGTAAGTCGTAGTGAATACCTTTAAGGTTTTGACTTCCAGAAATAGACACGGGCGGCGTACCACGCTCACCTGTAGTTTGAATTTGCGCACCCATTTCACGTAATGGTTTGGCAATACGTTCCATTGGACGTTTTGATAATGACGCATCACCCGTCATCACTGAATCAAACTTCTGTGCCGACAACATGCCTGAAAGCAAACGCATTGAAGTACCTGAATTGCCCATATACAAAGCGCCTGCAGGTGCTTTTAAACCATGCATACCTACACCATGAATAGTGACTTCGCCGTTTTTAGGGCCTTCAATACTTACACCCATATCGCGGAATGCTTGAAGGGTTGCCAAGGCATCTTCACCTTCAAGGAAACCAGTGACATGCGTTGTGCCTTCTGCAATAGCACCAAACATGATAGAGCGATGTGACACAGATTTATCACCTGGCACAGTAAATTTACCTTGGAATTGCTTTGGACCCGGTAAAATTTTGAATTGCTGTGTCGTCACTTTATTTTTCTCCATCAGTGGTTTCTTTGCGAGCATGTGATTGAAATGTTGGCGTGCTGCTTGTGCATGCCCCAACAGCCCCATCAACGCTTGTGAGTTTTCATCTTCAATCAGTTTGCGAAGAATAGCCAATTGTTTTTCAAAGCCATCTACCGCATTTAAAATTGCCTTTTTATTGGCAAAAAAGATGTCATGCCACATATGTGGGTCGCTTGCAGCAATGCGTGAGAAATCACGAAAACCGCCAGCGGCATAACGGAAAATATCTAAATTGTCTTCTCGGTTCGCGAGTTGCTCAACCAAGTTAAATGCCATCAAATGCGGAAGGTGACTGGTATGGGCCAACACTTCATCGTGTTTTTCCACATCCATGCAAATTACTTCCGCTTTGGCAGCTTGCCACAATTGAATTAGTTTCTCTACAGCCCAATCTGCACTGCTTGGTAAAGGTGTCAAAATCACTTTGTGATTAGCAAATAAATCTACCTTACCTGCATGCACACCTGTTAGTTCAGCCCCAGCAATCGGATGCCCCGGTACAAAACCAGCAGGCAATTGCTCACCATAGACGGCTTTCGCTGCATCAACGACATTGCCTTTGGTACTCCCAACATCGGTAATAATCGTCTGTTCGGATAGATAAGGCTTGATCGCTTCAAGGACTTTTTGTGTCGCACGTACAGGCAAAGCCAAGACAACGAGATCTGCACCTTTGACCGCTTCAGCAGGATCGCTATAACCCTGCTGAATAAGCCCTAAAGCTTTTGCATCTTCTAAAGTTTTTTGTGAACGCGTAGACGCTACAATTTCCTTAGCTAAACCTTCAGCAATCATGACGCGAGCTAGACTTGAGCCAATCAGCCCAAGCCCAATAAAAGCAACTTTTTCAAATAGTGGCACAGACATGACTTAAGCTTTAGCCTCTAAGCCCAAAACTTTAGCCAATGCAGCTAAGAATTTAGCATTTTCAGCTTCAGTCCCAATTGATACACGTAAATGCTCAGGGATACCAACTGGACGAACAATCACACCTTCTTTTAATAAAGCATTGAAAGTCTGTGCAGGATCTGCTTTTACATTTACTAAAATGAAGTTGGCACGTGAAGGCACATACGCTAAACCTAAAGCATCAAAGCCTGACTCAAGTTGAGCCATACCCGCTTTGTTCACTACGCGTGATTTTTCAATGAACGCTTCATCTTTAAGTGCAGCAACTGCAGCAACCATTGCTAAATGGTTGACGTTAAATGGTTGACGAATACGATTGAGGAAATCCGTCACTTCAACTGAAGCCAAGGCAAAACCAACACGTAACGCAGCCAAGCCATAGCATTTTGACATGGTACGGCTAACGATTAAGTTTGCGTATTGATCTAAGAATTTCAAGCTGTTGAAGTTTTCTGGGAAATATTCCACATATGCTTCATCTAAAACCACGATCACATTTGCAGGTACTTTTTGCATGAACGCTTCAAATTCAGCTTCTTCAAACCATGTACCTGTTGGATTATTTGGGTTCGCAATAAAAATTAATTTAGTATTGTCTTTAATTGCCGCAGCCATTGCATCTAGGTCATGTGAAAAACCTTTTGCAGGCACTTCAATCGCTTCAGCATTAATGGCTTGTGTCACCAGACCATACACAGCAAATGCGTGTTGGCTATACACCACAGAGTCATGCTCTGAAACAAAAGCACGAGCGAAAATTTCTAGAAGATCGTTTGAACCATTACCCAACGTAATGCGGTCATGTGCAATACCAAATTGTTTTTCAACTTGGTCTTTCAAAATAAAACCGCCACCATCCGGATATCGACCAATTTCTGCAAGTTCAGCAGCAACCGCTTCTTTCACTTTATCAGAACAACCCAATGGGTTTTCATTTGATGCGAGTTTTACGATATCTGTAATACCCAACTCACGCTCAAGTTCACTAATTGGTTTACCTGGTTGGTAAGGCTTTAGCTTTGCAATGCCTTCATTGGCTGGGACAAACGTCATTTTACACTTCCAGTTTTTTCAAATGATGAAGGTGATCAACTCCTGATGGAATTGATCACAGTTGTGATCTTAAAGAACAGCAATCGGATATGAACCCAATACACGAATTTCTTTAACCAATGGACGAATTTCTTCAATCGCTGCTTTGACATTGTCTTGTTCTACATGGCCTTCAAGGTCAACAAAGAAGACATAGGCCCATTTTTCAGGCAAGGCAGGACGTGTTTCAATACTGGTCAAACTGATATTGTGTTTTGCAAATGGTGCAAGAATTTCAAGCAACGCCCCTGCACGGTCATGCGCAGAAATCAACAATGAAGTTTTATCATTGCCCGATTGCGGTACTTTCTCACGACCAATCACCAAGAAACGAGTAGTATTTTCAGGATTGTCTTCAATATTGCTATGCAAAATTTCAAGGTTGTAAATGTTCGCAGCGACTTCAGAAGCAATTGCTGCTGAGTGCCATTCATTGCGAATACGGCGTGCAGCTTCTGCATTTGAACTGAGTGCAACACGTTCTACACCTGGATAATGAGCATCTAACCAACCACGGCATTGCGCCAAAGTTTGTTGATGAGCATAAATTTGTTTAATGCTGTCTTTACGTGTATTTTCAGACACTAAGAATTGGTGATGAATACGCAGCTCCACTTCACCAATAACATTCAGATGTGAAGATTTGAAGCAATCTAGGGTATGGTTCACTACACCTTCAGATGAGTTCTCTACAGGCACAAGACCATAGTGCGCACTGCCTGCTTCTACTTCGCGGAATACTTCATCAATCGTTGGAAGAGGGCGAACAACAGCGTCTTGACCGAAATGTTTTAAAACAGCCGAATGCGTATAAGTTCCGACTGGACCTAAAAACGCAATACTTTGCGGCGCTTCCAGGGCTAAACAAGCCGACATGATCTCACGGAATAAACGTGCCATTGTCACATCAGACAATGGGCCTTCGTTACGATCCATAACTTTACGTAAAACTTGCGCTTCACGTTCAGGACGATAAAACAATGGATTCTCTTCTGCAGCAAATTTTGCTTTTGCCACAGCTTCAGCTAGTTTCGCACGACGATTGATAAGTTGTTGAATCTGCATATCAACAGAGTCGATATCTTCACGAATTTGAGCTAAGTCCAGAGAAGTCGGAGTGTTTTGATCATCGTTGATCATTGTTATGTCGCCCTTCAAAAAAATTTTGCAAACAGTATAACAATAGTTAGCTTTCAAATGTTGCGCAATACGACTTTGATTGATTCAGCCTTAAAAACATACAGTTGATTAAAGCTTCATCAGCTTGGCTGAACAATGAGTACAGATAAACTGATAAGCCTTTGCATTTTATTAACTTTTTATTTAAGTCTAATCACCCTAATATTCCGCATTATGATCCGAATGCAAGTTTAGTCTGATCCTTCTCTATACTAACCAAGGCAAATTGATCTGTTCTGGCAGAGTTCAGAACTTTTAACTATTTCTGATATAGAAAATAGATCTGATCGACACAGTTTGATACGTTTTTATCGATTTATGCTTCGACTGTCATTGGTCGCTTTTTCAGTGATTTAATTGATGTCCTAACCTAGTATTTACAGACATTGACAGATTTATAACAAATGGGACAAGCAAATTTTTTCATTGCTTTATAGTCTCAATAACATGACAAAAATAACAACACTGAGGTACAGCGATGCACAAGAAAATTGCAGTGTTAGTGACCTACGATTTTGAAGATATTGAGTACCTTGAGCCTGTAGAGGCATTTCGAGCCGCTCGGCACAGCATTATCAATATCGAAGATCAGGTTGGAAAAATCGTTCACGGCATTAAACGACGCTCCCAGATCACCATTGATCAGAGTATCGATGACGCCTCTGTGCATGATTTTGATGCCTTGTTTATCCCCGGCGGTTATTCACCCGAGAAACTCGCTTTAGATGACCGTTTTATCTATTTTGTACGTAATTTTGCAGATAGCCAAAAGCCGATTTTGAGCAGTTGTCACGGTCCACAATTGTTATTAGAAGCTGGTGTCATACAAGGTCGCCATTTCGCCCAATCTGAAACGCTGAAATCCGCTTTGTTAAACGCAGGTGTGGTGGTGTCGGATCAATCGGTCGTGAATGATAATAACCTGTACATATCGTCTCGCAGTACTTTAGATACCCCTGAATTTATTGAAGTCTGTTTGCAAGTTTTGGGGCAACCCTCATTATCATAGGTTTCAATATATTCACTTACACTCAACCGCATAATCTAATTCAAATAAGCAAATCTATAGAAAGACATCTTAAAAAAAATAGCGAAGTCTTCACTTCGCTATTTTAATTTTCAGCCTGATAAATTGTTTATCGACCTAAAATACTTCGTGCCACGATTTCTTTCATAATTTCATTGGTGCCACCGTAGATTTGCTGAATACGTGCATCGACAAAGAAACGTGAAATTGGATATTCGGTCATATAACCATAGCCACCAAATAATTGAAGTAGATTATGTGCTACTTTCATTTGCATATCGGTAGAGAAGCTCTTGAGTGCTGCTGCAGTTTCAACATCAAGTTTGCCTTGCATATAAAGCTCAACATTTTGATTATAAAATGCCGCTGTAGCTAATTCGTCGATCTTAGCCTGCGCCAATACAAAACGAGTATTTTGGAACTGTCCAATCGCCTGTCCGAACGCTTGACGCTCTTTGACATACTGCGTTGCCACATCAATCGAGCCTCGAATCGCACCAATTGCAGTCGAAGCAATCGCGGTACGTTCACGCGGTAACTCTTGCATCAAGTAAGCAAAGCCTTGTCCAGCTTGTCCCAAAAGTTGCTCTTTCGGCACTTTAACATTGTCATAAAACAATTCAGAAGTGTCTTGCGCATGCAGACCAATTTTATCCAGGTTAGTACCCTTCTTAAATCCATCCAAATGTGTATCGACTAAAAGTAATGACACACCTTTGGCACGTGCTTGTGGATCGGTTTTCGCCGCCAATACCACTAGGTCTGCATGTTGACCATTTGAAATAAAAGTTTTCGAACCATTGAGAATATAATGATCACCCTGCAAAATCGCACTACTTCGCATAGACTGTAAGTCCGAACCTGCACCCGGCTCTGTCATACCAATGGCACCGACCACTTCACCTGTGACCATTTTCGGTAACCAATGTTGTTTTTGTTCTTCTGAACCAATGTGCAAAATATACGGTGCTGCAATTTCAGAATGGCATGAAATACCTGTCGATAATGCACTAAAACCTGCCCGTGCAGATTCTTCAACTAGCATCAGTGAATAATGCGTTGGGACGCCATAACCGCCATATTCTTCAGGCACATCGACACATAAAAAGCCATTTTCACCCAAGGCATTCCATACTGAACGCGGCATAATGCCTTCACGTTCCCATTGCTCATAATGTGGTGCGACATGCTCTGCCATAAAACGGCGAAAGTTATCTCGAAATAATTCTAAGTCTGCATCATAAGCTAGCATGTGTTTCTTCCTTGGTTGAGTTTGTTATTTTGTTGAGCTCCATCCTATTGCAGTTTAGAACAGCCGTCATGCCTAAAAACTAAAGCGTTCAAATTTGGCTTTGACCTTGCATTAAAAAAGGAAGCCGAAGCTTCCTTTTTAATTACATCTTTTACATCACAGCATCAGCGTTATGCATGATGTGCATTGCCTTCTTCTTGCATCTGACGGTCAATTTCTTCAGGATTTGCTAAAGCAAAATCCAGTTTTTCTTTGTCTAATTGACCCACCCATTTCGCAACCACAATCGTTGCCAAAGAGTTACCTACAAGGTTCGTTAATGCACGTGCTTCTGACATGAAACGGTCAATACCAAGAATTAATGCCAAACCTGCAACAGGAATATGACCCACAGCAGACAATGTTGCAGCCATCACAATAAAGCCTGAACCCGTCACACCCGCAGCACCCTTAGATGAAATGAGTAGAACCAATAACAATGTGATCTGATGCGAAATATCAAGCGGTGTATTGGTCGCTTGTGCAATAAAGATTGCTGCCATGGTTAGGTAAATAGACGTACCATCTAGGTTAAATGAATAACCTGTTGGAATAACAAGACCCACTACAGATTTTTCTGCACCAGCAAGTTCAAGTTTTTTCAACATACGTGGCAGTACAGACTCTGAAGATGACGTACCCAGTACGATCAGTAACTCTTCGCGAATCATGCGAATCATTTTCAAAATACTGAAACCGCAAATACGTGCAATTGAGCCAAGTACAAGGAAAATAAACAGCAAACAGGTAATATAGAAGCAGATGATCAATTGACCCAATTGCGCCAAACTACCGATACCATATTTACCAATGGTATAAGCCATCGCACCGAAGGCACCAATTGGCGCAAGCTTCATGATCATGTTTACAATGTTAAAGAATACATGTGCAATTTGATCAATAAACTTCAATACAGGCTTACCTGCATCACCAAGTTTATGCAATGCAAAACCAAATAATAAGGCAAATAATAGAACTTGAAGAATCTCACCCTCAGCAAACGCACCAACAACGGTGTTTGGGATGATATTCATAAAGAAATCTTGGGTAGATTGTGCTGCACCAGATTCAACATATTTAGAAATACCTGCAGTATCTAAAGATGCTGGATCTACGTTCATGCCTACACCTGGTTTTGCAATATTAATTACTGCAAGACCAATGATGAGTGCGATGGTCGAAACAATTTCGAAGTATAGTAAAGCGACACCACCTGTTTTACCCACAGATTTCATGCTTTCCATACCTGCAATACCACTCACCACGGTACAGAAGATCACAGGTGCAATAATCATTTTAATCAGCTTGATGAAACCTTGTCCTAGTGGATAGAACAATTCACCCCAGCCTTTTACGTATTGCTCGGTACCATTGATAATTTGTGTGCCACTTGGTGAGAAATGCCCCACCAATACACCCGCAATAATGGCAACGATCACTTGAAAATATAGTGACTTATAAATTGGTTTTTTAGCCATGACATTACTTCACGATATATTTCTGCTTCAAAGAAATATTCAGTTTTTGTCTATTTTCAAAAAATAAACAGCCCAAAACCCCTTTGTCTTCGACAAAAGAGCACCAAAGGTATTTGACTTAGCCAAATACAGAAAAACGAAATATGTATGGTGATTAAATAATCACATCAGGACCTGATATAAAATCAGCGCATTGATCAGGAGATGAAACACATACTAAAGTAGGTTAAATTTTACCTGTTTTTTAATGGCTTGTTCTGCCACAAATGTTAATTTCGGTTAAATAATAGACCGAGTTTATTAGACGATAGTCTAAAGACATCCTTTTTTAAACCTGTTATCAGGCTGAAAAATACCAACTATAGAAGTAAACTATCCTTAAGTCCTAATTTTAAGCCCAGTATTTGCATGAACAATAAACGAAATATTTACAAAGATTTTGAACATCCTTTTGCGCAATTTGTCCGTATCGTGGGTAAAGGTAAAAATGGCGCACGTTCTCTCACTTATGATGAAGCCTACCAAGCGTTCAGCATGATCTTAAAAGATGAGGTTTTAGACGTTCAATTGGGCGCTTTCTTGATGTTATTGCGTGTAAAAGAAGAATCTGTCGATGAACTGACAGGCTTTGTCCAAGCCACACGTGATCAGCTCAAGTTTAAAAAGCTTGATGTCGATTTAGATTGGTCATCTTATGCAGGTAAACGCAAACATTATCCTTGGTTTTTATTGGCCGCATTAACGCTGGCAAAACACGGCTACAATGTCGTAATGCATGGCGCTTCAGGTCATACCATTAACCGCCTTTATACAGAACAAGTATTAGAGTATTTGGGTTTTCCTATTTGCCAAAATGATACAGATGTGGAACAGCAGCTTATACAACGTCATTTTGCTTATATTCCGCTCGACGTCATTTCACCAATACTCAGTGATTTAATTTCACTACGCAATGTCATGGGCTTACGTTCCCCAATTCACACCCTTGCGCGTCTGATAAATCCATTTAATGCCAAAGCCACCATGCAAGCGATTTTCCATCCAGCCTATCGTGGATCACACCAACGTGCGGCATTCCAATTGGGTTATCAAAATAGTGCTGTCATTAAGGGTGAAGGTGGTGAATTCGAACGTAACCCCGATGCAAAAACCTTAATTTGTGGCATCAAGGATGGTGAAATGTATGAACATGAGTTGCCTAAACTGACGGACAACCGTAGTCCAGTCGAAGAAGAACTTGATTTGGCCGTTTTTAAAGCCGTTTGGGACGGTCAGCAGACACATGAATATGGTGAAATCGCAGTGACCGAAACCATGGGAATCGCACTGTATACCATGGGCGCCGTCGCAAGTTTTGATGATGCAATGCAAACTGCCAAAACCATGTGGGCAAATCGTCACGCTTAAATAAGCAGTATGAAGCAAAAAATTTAGGCATGCATCAAGCCAATAAAAAGCCAGCATTAAGCTGGCTTTTTCAATCAGACAGAAAACGGATTAAACGAAACGAATCGGCTTGAACTCAGGTTCTTCCACATGCGAGTCGCAATGCTCATCTTCTTCTTTGGTCCCGCGGTCGATATAACCACTACGCTCATCTTCTGGCAAATGTTTAATTTCCCATGCATACACCGCTTGCATACAAATTTGACGTTGTTCTTGAGTCAGCGCTACGCCATTTGGCCATTTACCAATTTCAATTGCCGTTTTTAATCGACCAACAATTTCAGGATCGAGTACGGCAAGCATCTGTTCAATATTCATAATTAATCCTGCTTTAATGAGTCAAAATCTTGGTTCCAGCCTAGCTTGGTACGACATGCCATATAGAAGTCATAACCAGGTGGATGTAATAAGTTGAGCTTAAATGGATGTTTGCGGATATGTAAACTATCGCCGACACCCAATGATACACTGTGTTGACCATCGGCACTGACCATTGGTAGAACACGATTTTCACGAATCAAAATTTTAATTTCGCTTTGTCCGCCGACGACAATCGGCCGTGACGACAAAGTATGTGGATGCATTGGCACTAAGGCAATCGCATCCATACTTGGGTGGACAATCGGACCACCACCAGATAATGCATAAGCTGTAGAGCCGGTTGGTGTCGAAACAATTAAACCGTCACTGTGTTGGCGGTATACATATTGCCCATCAATATTCAGTTCAAAGTCGATCATGTGTACCGATTTACCCGAGTGCAGCACAATATCATTTAAAGCCACGGCATCATAAATCGACTCGCCTTTCGAGCGAATTTCCATTTCTAGCAAGAAACGTCGGTCTAGCTGAAACTCACCTTTGAGCACTTGATCTAACTTGAAAATCACTTCTGTCGGTTTGATATCGGTCAGGAAGCCCAAACGACCACGGTTCACCCCAATCACAGGGGTATTATATTTCACCAAGGCACGTGCGGCATGAAGCAATGAACCATCACCTCCGACAACGATCACCAAATCGACAACTTCACCCAATAAATTACGGCTGACCGTCTGAGTATTATTGTAGGGAACCAGCTGCGCTGTTTGCGTATCAAATACAGGATGTAATCCCAAACTCAAAATATGATCGTGGATCAAACATAGGGTTTCGATCACTGATGATTTGTCTGGACGACCAATCAACCCAATGTTTCGAAATGATTTATGTGAAATTTGCACCTGCGCTTTTGCTCCGCTTCGCCTCATTGGTATCATATCACTAACAGAAATGATTTAAAAAAACTTTAAAGTTTCGACTTTAGTGAAGTAGCTTCCAATATTTTGCATACATATAACAGTTTAAATATTGCAAAATACTGAAAAGCTTCGCATGATTAGCAAAATTTCTCAGGGTATTATCACTATTTATGAAGTCTGAACATGGCATAGGCATAATTGCACTGATTTTTTCGCTGTTGATTATCGGCGGATTTCTCGTGTTCAGCATTTATCTTATTCGTCTAGATAATATTGTACGGGACAAATTCGAAGGTCAACGTTGGGATATTCCAGCTAAGGTATTTGCTCGTCCTTTAGAAATTTACACCAATGCGCCTGTAAGCCAAGCAGACCTCAACCAAGAACTGAAACTTTTGGGCTATAACGCTCAAGACAGCTATGCGAAAACGGGAAGTTACGTTACTTCTGGCAATGTAACCTATATCCATACGCGTGGTTTTGACTTTGGTGATAGTGTCGACCCTGAACAAGTCCTTAAAGTGACCTTTGGTGAAGATCAAATCACTGAAGTAAGTGCGACCAAGCCTTCAAGTAGTGGTATTGCCCGCTTAGAGCCGATGTTAATTGGTGGTATTTATCCTCAGCACAATGAAGACCGTGTGCTGATTAAACTGGATAAAGTACCTAAGCCTTTAATCCAAGCTTTAATTGCTACAGAAGACCGTAATTTCTATCAGCATCATGGTATTTCCATTCGTGGTACAGCACGTGCCATCGTAAGTAATGTCACCGGTGGTAAACGTCAAGGTGGTTCGACCCTCACTCAACAATTGGTGAAAAATTTCTATTTATCGCCTGAAAAAACCATTAAGCGTAAGGCCAATGAAGCCTTAATGGCGATGCTGATTGAACTCCACTATGACAAAGATGAAATTCTTGAAGCCTATTTAAACGAAGTGAATTTAGGTCAAAACGGTAACTATTCAATCAATGGTTATGGTTTAGCCTCGCAATTTTATTTTGGTTTACCCCTACGTGAATTAAATATTTCCCAACAGGCTTATTTAGTCGGTCTGGTTCAAGGCCCGACCCTATTTAATCCGTGGAAAAACCCTGAAGGTGCGATTAAACGCCGTAATATTGTGTTAAACAATATGGTGGTGATGGGCTATTTAACTCAGGAACAATATGAAACTGAGTCAGCACGTCCATTGAATGTCATTACAAAACCAACATTGGGCCCTTCTCGCTTCCCAGACTATATGGATATCGTGCGTCGTCAACTGCGTACTGAATACCAAGAAAGCGATTTGACCAATCAAGGTCTGCGTATTTTCACCGCGATGGACCCGATTGCTCAAACTCGTGTACAAACTGCATTTAAAGAATCTGTGGCGCGTTTAAGCAATGCCAATCCAGCACGTTTGAAAGAATTACAAGGCGCGGTATTGGTGTCTCATCCTGAAAATGGTGAATTGGTTTCAGCAGTCGGTTCAACGCAGGACTTTACCGGCTTTAACCGTACAATGGATGCTAAACGTCAAGTCGGTTCATTGCTAAAACCTGTGATTTACCTCAGTGCGATAGAATCCAACCGCTATAACTGGGCGAGTCAGATCGAAGATAGCCCTATCAGCATTCAAAGTGATGGCAAAGCTTGGACACCGAAAAACTATAGTGGTGGTGCACATGGTGTCGTACCAATGGTCGATGCCCTATCAAACTCTTATAACCTCTCTGCGGTACGCTTAGGTCAAGAGTTCGGTATGTCGACTTTTATTAACCATCTGAAAAAGTTTGGTGTGACGTCTAATATTCCAAACTACCCTTCGATTTACCTCGGTGCTATCGATATGTCACCGATGGAAGTCATGAGTGTCTATGGAAACTTTGCAACCGGTGGCTTCAAATATCCAGTGAAAGCTATTCGTTCAGTGGTCGATGCCAATGGTCGTTTATTAGATCGTTATAGCTTAACGGTACAACCGACTATTGCACCTGATGCAGCCTTTATCTTGAACTACGGTTTACAACAAGTGATGAGTTCAGGGACAGGCCGTTCTGCTTATGCATCATTACCAGCTTCACTCAAACTTGCAGGTAAATCAGGGACAACCAATGATACGCGTGACTCATGGTTTGCAGGTTATTCAGGTAATTATTTAAGTGTGGTTTGGTTGGGTTTAGACAACAACAAAGTTACAGGCTTAACTGGTTCGTCAGGAGCACTTCCTGTTTGGACCAATGTGATGAAGCAGTTACGTCAAAAACCAGTTAATTTACGTCAACCAGACAGCGTGCAGTGGCATTGGTTAGACCGTTATTCAGGTAATTTATCTGCGCAGCATTGTACAGGTGCGATGTATATTCCTCTGTCGCGCAACTCCATTCCAAATCAGGCGACAGCATGTGGTTCGACACAATATGAAGTAGAACCTTACACAGTTGATACTGAAGAGACGCAGCCAACTCAGGAACAAAATGATAGTTTAGGTGACTACATTCGTGAAAGTGATGTCGATAATGATCAGGGTTCATCTGATCAACCTCGCATCATCTCAAGTGGAGAGTATTCAAATTAAACTGCAAAATATTAAAGTTTTAAAAACGTTCAGTATTCTGAGCGTTTTGACGATCATTTTGGCAGGTTGCCAAACTATGATCGAACCTGAGCAAAAGCCGCCTGCTCCGCCTGAAAAAAAGGCAGATATCCATGACCCTTCTGGGGTCATCATTACGCCATATGACCATCCAGAAATTAAACGTCAACGCATCGTTATTCCTGAACAGAAAACCCAAATTCAAAAGTTTGATGATGGTCGCAACTTACCTGCATTCAAAAAATTGATGCAAACTACGCAAACCGCTTATGCCAATGGAAAATGGAATGAAGCTGAAAGTGCGGCAACTCAAGCACAGCGTTTGGCACCACAATCTGCGGAAACTTTTTTATATTTGGCAATGATCGCCAATCGAAAAAATCAACCTGCGAATGCAGAATCGTTGGCACTGCGTGGATTAAGCTATGCTCAAACCAAGCCGATGAAACAACAGCTTTGGAATGTTGTTTTAAAAGCCGGTCAAATGCAAAAGAAAAGCAGCACCATTCAGAAGGCACAACAAGCCATTAAAGCTCTTTAAGCACCCAAAAACAAACCTGATCTTAATTGAGATCAGGCTTGTTTTTATTCATAACATACTAAAAGTAAGTTTATTTCTCATAATTATTATTAAATAATGTTACGCCGTAACATCAGGAGCGTAATTTGATCCAAATAAAAGTACGATATACGGTAACTTCATCCGCAAGTATTTGAGACAAGACTACATCTATTTAAAAATGTTTTTGCGATACTTTGGATAAATTAACGCTAGTGAACGAGTTTTGTCAGTGAGGTGCATTGCACCGCAAGTTGGTTTCCTTGCGAAGCACGCTTCTCATTTTGCCTAATGAGAAACATCGTTTCGTACGAGTACCTCCAGCCGAAGGCTAATCCCTTTATTCAATCTCAAGATTTAAGACTCCGTCGTATCGGCTTAAAAATCATTTTAAAAATGCGTAATTATTTTTTATGGGCGTAACATCAGTAAATAGCTTACAAATAGTAAGTCTATTTCTAACCAACCTTCACTGAATTTTACATAACGACTTTCAAATACGACTTTAATTCAATATACACATTCTAGTTTCTAAAAATTGCGAATACCTGCCACCCCATAAGCATGATGTTGCTGTGAAATAGACAATAATTCAGGACGCATGCCACCTAAAGCAAAAACAGGGATTTCTATGCCTCGTGCAATCTCAGAAAAATGCGCCCATCCCATACCTTGCGCCTCTGGATGACTTTGTGTCGCCAGAACTGGGCTCATAAAAATAGCCTCACAGCCAATTTTTTGCGCATGCAGTGCAGAAACTTGATCATGACAAGCGGCGATATAGCGCTTCCCAAGCTGTAAATCACCTTTATTTTTTTTCAGCAATTGGTGCTGCTTAAGATGTAAAGCCGAAATATGTGCTTGCACCTCTGTAGAGAGTAATGACCATAGATCTTCATTAATTATCAATTGCTTTAAAATCACGGTAGGTAATTGATTTAATGCCTCTGCATTTTCTGCGCTGGCATCGACTCGCCAATAATACAACAGCGTCTCTTGAAGCGTTTCAAGTGTTGGTAGATCGGCTGTGATTTTGATCTGTTGCTGCCAATATAAACGTTGCAAAATAGCTTGATTGGCCTTTGGAAAATTCAAGCTCATGAGCTGTTGACGTGAATACCAGGCCCATGGCTTTTGGATTTCATTCAGCAATGCATGCGGGACAGTGGCATGAAATAAATGTAAATTCACAATAACATCATCATATTCATGCTGAATAAAATCAAAAGCATGCCAGTCGTGTAAACCAATGCCAACCTCTTCAAAAATTTCACGACGACACGCTTGTTCAGGACTTTCACCCTGCTCGACTTTACCACCCGGAAACTCATGTTTATTGCCCTGATGTTGTTTTGCTTCACGCCACCCCACCAGTACTTTGTCTTGATGCAATAAAATCGCAATGGCGACATCGATTTGCGGTTTCGACATAGTTCCCTGCTCTCTACTCTGTTCCAATTGATATCCAAGTGTAAGCAAATTTATCTTTTTTATAAAATTCTAAAATTACCGTTGACAGGCCTATTCGATAATGATTATCATTTAAAACATTCAGAAATACACCACGGAGTCGACGGAATGAACGCACCATTTAGCCTTTTTACTCGTAGCAATGAAGCACACCACTCACTGCCAATGCTACATTCAAACAACCTTTTTGCTTTAGGACGTGAAATTCGCATTATGCATGCAGGTGAAGAATATCGACTACGTTTAACACGAAATAATCGCCTTATTTTGACCAAATAATTTCTGATAAAAATAATAATTATCAGCGCAATAAAAATAATCGTGGACACAAGCAGTAAGCTATACGCTTACTGTTTTTTAAGTTTTGTACTTAGTTAAATTAAGCTTTATAGCTACTCAAACTTAATTTAAATCGCAACACTCATCTTCCTCTCACAATACTCTTTCGCTCAAATTCAATAGGGCAAATTATGTTTTTAGCGGATTGGAAAAATGAGTTGTACCTTTAAGCCACCCAGTTCAGATGCATCCACACTTAAATGGCCTTGATGTAACTGTACAATTTTTTGGGCAATTGAAATACCTAAACCTGAACCTTGCGTCTTCGTTCCCAATACGCGGTAAAACCGCTCGCCAATACGTTGCAATTCTGCGGCTGTCAGTCCTGCACCTTGATTTTCAATCGTCCAAACCGCCTGCTGTGCTGTTACCATTAAATCAATCTTGACCTGTCCTTGCGTAGGACTATAGCGAATAGCGTTATCGACTAAATTGCGTAGACAGCTAAACATCAACTCTGCGTTCATCTCAAACTGTACAGACTGGGTCTGTAGCTTCAATTCGATCTGCTTTTCTTCAATAAAAGGCTGTAAAGCGTCAAGGACTTGTAAACTCAGCTGTTCTAAGTCGTCTTGTTTTTTATCTAATTGCTCCGATTGCGTCGGGTCGAGCCGTGCCAAAATTAGTAGATTTTCCAACACGCGTGTTCCTCGATTAACATCGTGCTGTATGCTCAATAAATCCTGCTGAATGTCGGGATATTTTCGTTTTAATACCTGAAGTCGCATTTGAATCGCAGACAGCGGTGAGCGTAATTCATGTGAGGCATCGGAGGTAAAGCGTTGTTCCGCCTCTAAGGCTTGATCTAATCGGTTTAATAAAAAATTCAGCTGTGTTTGGATCGGTTCTAGTTCCTGTAATACAGGTTCAGGTAAAACAATGGCTTGTAAGTCATCTACATTTTTTTCAGCGATTTGTTTTGAAAAGAGCTTTAGAACTTTCAATTGACGTTTAATAAAAATATGCAGTAATAGCCATTGGATCAACCAGACAATCAACAGAATCCCTGCATAGCCTAGTACGCTTTGCAGCGTTTCCCTCAGCCGTGTTTTCATCGGTTGAATGATTTGTACGGTTAATCCATCGTCCTGAAGTGCATAGCTACGCCAAAGCGCGCCTTCTCTCCATTGATAATGCAACCCTTGTTTTAAATTGGGCTGATGTTCAAATGCTGTGTGTTGTTCCGATGTGGTTAAGACTTGCGACCCTTGCATGAGTTGATATTGCATATCAAACTCTTCACTCAGTTCATCTATTTGTTCGTCTTGCTTCAGCGTTAGATCAGTAGCAGTAAGCATATCTGCCACTTCGTCCATCAGGGCATCGTGTACATTCATGATGTGATAAAGACCAAATCCCAACATCAGACACAGGGAGATTGCTCCCGCCCAAATTGCACTGAGCAGTGAGGTTTTAATCAGTTGCGACTGTAAGGAAATGCTTTTTTTATCACTCATAGACTTAGCTTTGTTGCGGAAGATTCATGCGATAACCCAACCCCCTTAAGGTTTTAATGTAATCACTGCCAATCTTCTTACGCAATTGGTAAATAAAAACTTCGATCGCATTACTTTCCACTTCATCGCCCCAAGCATAGAGTGATTCTTCGAGTTGGCTACGCGTCATAATATGCTCAGGATTTAACATCATCTTATGCAAGATTTGATACTCACGCGATGTCAGCGTAATCAATTCCGTATTTTTACGCAGCATTTTGGCTTGTACATCTAAACATAAATCACCAAAAGTCAAACAATTATCACGCTGCTGATGATGCAAGCGTAATTGGGCACGTACCCTTGCTGACAACTCTTCTAAGCTAAAGGGTTTCACCAAATAATCATGGGCTCCCAGATCTAAACCTTCAACACGATCTGCAATACTGTCCCGAGCAGTAATAAATAAAACTGGTGTAAGCGGATGCAACTGTACGATACGTTTTAAAATTTCATCACCAGTTACTTTTGGTAAGCCACGATCTAAAAGTATGCAATCATATTGATGTTGTTCTAAAGCCAAAATAGCGTGATCGCCTCGCTCAACCCAATCAACACTGTAGCCATCCATTTCAAGCCATGTTTTTATACTGTCGGCTTGGGATGCATCATCTTCTGCCAATAAAATTCGCATCTTACCTACCCTATTTCTATGGTTCCGACTTCAGTGTATCGAACTTTTGCTCATATCTACTCAAATCATAAAAAAACCACAGCAAGCCGTGGTTTTTTATAGTGCAGCACTGTATTGAATGACAGGCTAAATTAAAATTTTACTTGATCGACATCAACTTCAACGCGTTTCGTCGGTTTGTAATCAATGTCGATTTCACCAATGAGCGTTACTGGTGTTTTAGCTGAAATCGCTTTGCCTTGCCAAAGTTCATCATCAATATCCACTGTAATGCTGCCTGTGCTATCGCGGAACTGATATTTTTCATCGCCCATCGATTTCACAACATAACCTTTCAATTGAACTTTACTATCATCTTTTAAGCCTAAGGCATGTTTCACCGATGTGGTTTTCATCGGTGCAACTGCAGCCTGATTGACTGCTGTATTCGCAACTGCCACTGATGCCACACCTGCAAATGCTAAACCACATACCAATTGAGTGAATGTTGTCATCTTCGGTCTCTCTTACTTTGTCTATTTCGATAGCGCTATTTAAACAAAGCAAGATGAGTCGAATCTTAAGATGCAAAGACGTTTTTATTTATTTGATCGAACCATTAGTTGAGCGGTACGACGCGCAGGACTTCCTCTAAAGTCGTCACCCCTGCAAGTACTTTACGCGCACCTGCAATTCGTAATGGCTCGACATGCTCTTTACGTGCCTGTGTACGTAGTTGGGTTAGATCTGCATTAGCACCAATCAATTGCTTGGTTTCAATACTGAGTGGCATAAATTCATAAATTCCCACACGGCCTTTATAACCCGTTTGACGGCATTCATCACAGCCCACCGCCTCGTAGACGAAATCAGGCATTTGAATCGCATAATCAAAGGTCAGATGTTTCCACTCTTGTTCATTGATAAAATTCTCACGCTTACAATGTGGACACAGTTGACGAACTAGACGTTGTGCCAAAACCCCTAATATGGTCGCTGCGGTTAAAAAAGGCTGAATACCCAAATCATGTAATCGCGTCAAACTCGATGGTGCATCATTGGTATGTAAAGTTGAAAGCACCAAATGACCTGTTAATGCAGCTTGGATCGCCATATTTGCCGTATCATGATCTCGGATCTCCCCGACCATGATAATGTCAGGGTCTTGACGCATTAAAGCCCGTACACCATCAGCAAAGCCTAAATCAATCCCTGTATTCACCTGCATTTGGTTAAAGCTCGGCTCTAACATCTCAATCGGGTCTTCAATCGTACAGACATTCACTTCTTCAGTTGCCAATTGTTTGAGCGATGAATAAAGCGTGGTGGTTTTACCCGAACCCGTCGGACCGGTCACTAAAATAATACCGTGACTATGACTGGTTAATGCTTTCCAATCATCCAACAGACGCCCTTCAAAACCGAGCTGTTGGAAACTACGTACCAAGACTTCAGGGTCAAAAATACGCATGACTAACTTTTCACCAAAGGCTGTTGGCAGCGTCGATAAACGTAGCTCTGTTTCTTGGCCTTTGGGTGTACGGGTTTTTAAACGTCCATCTTGCGGTTTACGTTTTTCAGCCACATTCATCCGACCTAAGATCTTAATTCGCGAGACCACGGCTGTCAGGGTATTTGCAGGCATGTTGTAGATGGTATGCAATACGCCATCGATACGAAAACGCACCTTTCCTGTATCTTTACGCGGCTCGAGGTGAATATCACTTGCACCTTGTTCGAAGGCAAACTGTAAGACCCAATCCACAAGCTTCACAATATGCTGATCATTGGCATCTGGATTTTGTGTATCACCTAATTGTAATAGTGCTTCAACGCCTTTATTTTCACGGTCATAACTCGATGATTTTTGCGAATTACTGACCGCACGACTTACTTGGTAATATTCAACCAAATAACGCTGTAGTTGATCTGGACTGAGCAATACACGTTGAATCTTGCGTGGTAATACCGTTCTTTCTAAGTTGGCAATCCATTCATTTTTATAAGGTTGATCCGTTGCAATCAACACATGCTCATTTTGTAATTCCACCGCTAAAATGCGATTTCGTACTGCAAATTCTTGCGACATAATTGCAGTCAGTGCAGGCACATCAGCTTTTAAAGGATCGATAATATAAAACGGTACACCAGACTTTTCTGCCAACCATTGGCAGAGTCTATTGAGCGTTAAGGTAGACTGCGGATGACTCTGATCGACTAAATTAAAATTGGCAATCCATTGTAGAGGATGCCATTTCAACTGCTCGCGCTGACGGTGCGTGGTTTGAATCAGCATTTTGTCTCTTTCAGTAATGCGGCCGTCTTTTTGTAATTGGTCTAAACACCAAGAAGTGTCAATTTCAAAATTAAAAGTCATTGTTCTATGTTCCCCAAACATAAAACCACTATAGCAAAAAATTCTAAAGGCACGCTTGTGTCATTTGTGTTTTGCACATAGATTTTCTGAAAGCATACTATTTTTTTATTAATGAAATCATTCATAAATTTAAGCTATAATAAAGTTGCCTATCAGGGCTTTATAATTACGATATAAGAAGATTTATGATGAAAATAAAAATATTAGCAATTTGTACCATGACTATTCTTAGCTTAACTGCCTGCGGCGGTGGCGGTGGAAACTCAACCTCTAATAATGACTCCAGCGAAAATCCAACGATACCAAATGCTGCTTTCCAACAGTGGTCAACTTTTGAACTCGACAGTGAAAGTGATGTGCTGTCATACGAAAGTGATACTGCAACTATCGATAATGGTAAACTATATACTTCAGAAAGTAGCGATTCATTTATGGTCACAGCGAATGGCTTGTATGATGAAGGATCTCTACACAGTTCGTATGGCTATCTGAATGGCAATATATCCATTGCAAATAATGTGTGGACGCTAAGTCCTCATTCCTCTATTAATTCATCAGGTCTAAAAATTACGACAACAATGAAGTCCTTCAATCTTGAAGGTGAAATCCTAGCATCTCAAGTTGATGCCTATAATTATTGGATCATAAAAAATAATATTACTGATTCAAGCAACTATATTTCTAACGATGCTCTCAAATACTTAACAGCTATTTCAAATGTTAAGTTTCCCGCTGGTTCTCGTTGTTTACAATTAAATAAAGTATCAAATAGTGAACAGTATTTAGATTTAACAGATTCATCAGATAGTGATAGTCAAAGTTTTTTAGCTGACTGGTGGACTGATCTTAGTACAGATATTACTGCGAAAAAATACATCATGAAAGATACTGTAGCCTATACCGTAGCTGATAATGAGAGTGAATATGGCGTAGCTCAATATAAAAATCATTTTTATGACGCTTACCTATCTCCTAAAGGAGTGGAATACAATATGCAGGATTTAATTAAGGTTATTGATAATTGGATAAATACTTCAACTAATCCTACTCAAAAAACTCAATTTTTAGAGTTTAAACAATTAGCTGAGAACTCTTGCAGCATGTATAACGATGTTGCTCTTAATGCAATCAAACAAAGTTTTGCAGCAAATAAATAATTTACACATTTAATAAAAAAGGAGCTAAATTAGCTCCTTTTTTATTAAGATATTTCAATAATCAGAATTTGTAGATCACAGACCTGAAATTTTACATTCAAGCCAGCAAACAACATGCCATATATACGTTCAGCATCATGCTGATAAGCAGGACGTGGATCTAAACTCAATACTTGTTCCAGTTCTGCTGTTAATTGTTCGGTTAAATTGCCATTATTCAAAAATACCTGTTTTTGTTGCTCAGCGTGCTCTGACCAAATCACAGATTTTCTTTCTGGCTCATCCTGCGCATAACCGCTTTGCGCATCCATAACTGCATCTGAATATTGAATATAGGGTTTGATATCTAAAATTGGCGTGCCATCTAACAAATCACTGCCGACCACATAGACTCGTACCGATTTACCAACTTTTTTCACCGCTTTGAGCTGCACAACCGACAAGCCCATAGGTGACGGCCGGTACATACTTCGTGTCGCAAATACCCCGATTTTTTGATTACCACCTAAACGCGGAGGACGAACTTGCGGACGAAATTTTGTCGAATCTGCATTTTTATTTTCATGAAACTGCCAAATCAGCCAAAGATGACTAAAATCATCAATCCCTTCGAAAGCCAATAAATCGTTATAAGGTTCTACCATTTCAATATAAGATTCGACTTGCACCAAATTTGGCTGACGTGGAATACCAAACTTTTCTCGGTAGGGAGATTTCATATACCCGATAATTGGCATTTTAAGCTCAGACATAATCACTTTTTCTGATAAGTTCAATTAAATATATTCAGTTTATCGAGAATGATTTTAGATTAGAATAGTAAGCTGTTCTAATTTGATAATTTTATTGAGACCTTTAATGGCTGCTTTTAACGTCGAAAAGATTACTCACGTCCACCATTGGAATGACACTTTATTCTCTTTTAAAACCACTCGCGATACTGCGTTACGTTTTAAAAACGGTCAATTTGTGATGATCGGCCTTGAAGTAAATGGTAAGCCTTTAATGCGCGCTTATTCTATTGCAAGCGCAAACTATGAAGAAGAATTAGAGTTTTTCTCTATTAAAGTTCCAGATGGTCCTTTAACGTCTATTTTACAAAAAGTAAAAGTTGGCGATGAAATTTTAGTGTCTAAAAAACCTACAGGTACGTTGGTTCTAGATGACTTAAACCCTGGTAAAAACTTATACCTACTTTCTTCAGGTACAGGTCTTGCACCGTTCCTTTCTGTAATTCGTGACCCTGAAACTTACGAACGTTTTGAAAAAATCATCGTTGTACATGGTACTCGTTTCATTTCGGAATTGGCTTATCAAGATTTAATCTTAGATGAAATTCCTAACCACGAATTCTTTGGTGAATTAGGCGCGAAAGAGAAATTGGTTTACTACCCTACGGTAACTCGTGAAGAATTCCATACTCAAGGCCGTGTAACTACTGCCATTGAAACTGGTCAACTTTTCGAAAAAATTGGTCTTCCACGTTTCAACCCTGAAACTGACCGCGCAATGCTTTGCGGTTCACCTGCATTCCTAGACGACGTTGCTGCACTACTTGACCAGCACGGCCTGAAAGAATCTCCTAAGATGGGCGTTCTAGGCGACTACGTGATTGAACGTGCTTTCGTTGAAAAATAATTAGCTGTAAATTAAAAAGCGCATGTCATCATGCGCTTTTTTTTGATCTATATGCCACTCATGACTAATACAGCTATTTTTCTTCTTTTACCTTCAATTCATCAATAATTTTTGCTCTCCACTCTAAACCTTTATTTGTAGCACGAGGTAATTCATTTAAAAGAGTAATCTCAACACTATCATCTGGGTATAAATGGACTGCTAAATATTTTTTATCTTTTAAGTCTTTAGAAATTAATAAAGGAACATTTATAGCTTTATGTTTACGCGAACTGTTTGTTTCACCCCATTTAACATATTGGGACCCTGTTAACACTGCTGATCTTTTTGTTCCACTACCAAATCCACCACCCAACTCTTCACCATTTAATTCGACTATATAAGGAATATAATTGACATCATAGCCATAAGATGTTGTCGTCAATACATAAGTTTTTGTTGAATGTGTATTACACCCTATTAAACTCATTGCTGAAAGCATAATAAGCATTAAATTCGTTTTTAAAACTTTCATTATTATCCTTTAAAAAATATGGGGTTTTAATTTATTTAATTAAAAATAATAATCAAAGAAAATTAAAAATATTATCCATTAGAAACGAAGAACCAAAAGGAAAATTTATCCTATTTATCACCAGTAAACTGCCAATATACATTCGCATCCATTTCAAAATGCCCCCCCCGAATGGCATCTACTTATTCAGTCAGATACCAAATCGTTAATCCCCAAGGGTTATCTTTAATCTCAGGCATATCTTCTCCTTGATTAAAATGACGTTTTTCCATGTTATTCGCAGGACTATACCACTCACCTGTTTTAGGGCAAATTTGGCCTGCTTCGCATCTTAGAGTTTTTGTACTAGGATTACTTATATCCTTCTCAGAAGGTACAAACTCTCGGGCAAATTTAACCAAATCTTTTGGATAAATCATATGTGTTATTTCGCTATCATCTAAATCTAACAGATAAACGTAAGCAGCAGCTTCTATAGCCCAATAGCCAAAATAAAAACTTTCATCCAATTTATGAATATCATGCCATGGAGCACTTTCAAATGCTGGATACCATAATTTCAAATATTCCTGTATATCTTGAATACTCTCTTCTTTAGTATCTCTATATTTACTAAAAATTAATGGGCGATATGGATTATCAAAAAACCATTGATCTACATCATATCTATCTGCCAACTCAAATGATAAAAAGTCCTCATACAGCGTATCTAATTGTTCTGTTTGCTCATGGTAAATTTTGTCTTGCATCGCTGCAATACGTGGTAATAAGTCTCTTCTGTGTAATAGATAACACAGCCCTATCAACTGCATACATCTTTCGTACTCATCTATAGCTGTAAAGTAAAATGGTGCCCAATCATTATCATTTTCATACTCTCTTAAAGCAAAAGTATATGCTTCATATCTCTCAATTATTATTTCTAGAAAATACCTCATTTTAGAAATATCATGACCTGCTGTATATTCTAATGAAAAAAATTGATATGTTTCGCTTGCCAAGAATAGTGAAAGACGACTTTGATCTTCCAAAATCCCACTATATTCTTGTTTTTTAATTTCAATTTTTTTAGAAATTTCAAAGAAATATCCATGCAAGCGATCATAATTATCTGCTGTTAAAAAAACTTGCCTACGTTGCATTGGTACCACCTTACTTTTCATGCTTTAACATTTCTATAGCAACATTGGGAACATGTGCATATTTGCTTCTTAATTTTGCTTTAATTTTATTTACAATATTTTTTACTTCCGCCTCATTATATAACACTGCTTCATGCTCACGATGCAATTGCTCATTTTCTGCCTCACCAGCCATTAGGACTTTAGCATGAGTAATTGCATCTTTAATCGCTGCAGGTAGTTTAGTAGCTTTTAACGGCTCAATAGAACCATCAGAATATAATGGACTATAAACTATATATCTCGAATAGCTCCTACGACCATCTAATAAAATTAGATCTGAAATCATACTATTTACAGCTTTCTTTATATTTTTGCTAATCCACTCTTCACTCATTTGCACAATTAATTGAGTTTTATTCTGCCTTCCAGGAGGGTTTGCAGAATTACCCGTACTAGGTTTTCCACTTCCAGTAGTATTTGGTTTTCCGCCTGGTTTACCTGCTCCCCCACCACCAGGTTTCCCCGAGCCTCCATCATTGGCATAAGATTTTGCATCAGCTGTACCTGATTTTTCACCGTCAAGTAATAACGCACCTAGTGTTTTTAATTCCCTTTTTACAGCCTCCATCCCATTTACATCTAAACGACCCGCCATAGATGGCTTATTTGGGTTTTTCCCTTTGAAATAACCATGTGGTTTTTTTGTGATTGGTAAATGGCTTTTAGCTTCTACAATAGCAAATGGCTTACCACCATTTTGCGCATTCGAACTGACTTTCCAAACTGCATCCAATCCTTGACCATTCGATTTTCCTGTTTTCAATAGAAAAAGTTTATGTGAATTACTTAATTTACCTGCAACAGTATTTGAGGGATTAGTTTTGCCCCAATTTCCATTTGGTCCTAGATCATGGCCTTTCCAAGATTTCCCCCATCCTAACTTTTCTGCACAATAATAATCAGCAATATGCTCCCCCATATCACCTACTAAACCTGTCGTAATCTTATCTAGGCTTTGCGAAGCAATTGTAGCTAATAGCTGCTTGCTTGGTTTCCCATATTTGGGAGCATTTGATCCTCTATTACTCGTGTTTTCTTTCTTCGGCTCAGGAACTTTTTCTTTATGTCCTCCTCGTTTTTTCATCTTATTCGAAAAGGCAACATTGTTAGGAGCAAAACTCAGCCAATCAATAACACGCCTCTCCAATAAAGCAACAGAAGCCATAAATACTTGAGACAATATCTTGAATACATCACCAACAATTTTTTGCTTATCTTTAGGAAGACTTTCGTAAAGGCTTGAATCCTCTATGACTTTTTTAGCACTATTAAGATAGGGTTTTAATTTAGAACTGTCTGTAGCATCTAAAATAAGCTGTTCTATATTTGTATTTATACCGCTCTTTTGTGCAACATAACGAACTAAATCCATCATCACTGGAGCATATTTCTTAGGTTCACGATTGACCAATCTAAATATTTTTTTTATTCCATCACCTGGTCCAGGCATCCACCCAATTAAAGCTAAAATTAGATCTACAGTAACTTCATCTTTCTCTTTTTGGGTACTATTTCTTTTACTATATACTCCCCATATCCCTTCAACTGTGTCATAGATATCTATTGCTTGACCCGCGAATGGCACTGCGCCTAAAGTGATAGCAGTACCAATCGCAACAATAGCATCTGCTTTAGGATCATTTGTTAAAGTCTTTGGGGCTTGTGTATTAGCCATTATTTTCGCCCTCATTTAGTTCTTGTTGTGCAATCAAATCATTTAAAGCATTAAATGGGTCTAAATCTCTTCCCGAACACTCTCTTAAGAAGCCTTCTAAATCAAAATCTGGTGTTTCTACATCAATTCCAATACTTTTTAAATCATCTAAAATATTTTCTTCTGTTACAACTAATTCTGTTACAGGCCGTAATGGTTCTATATGATCCGTATCACCAAAGAAAACTTCATATTTCATATTGGGTGCATTTTCAATCCGTTTAAATCCACTTTTATCCAGTGTTCCTTTGAGTGTTGATCCATCTTCAAAAATGATTGTAAAAGGTGCATTAGACACTGGTTCTAAATTTTCAGTATGCAATGCCAGCTCAATCCATGCAGGCTTAATATTCAAAGTTGGTAACGGTGGAATTACTGGACTGACTTGAGCTCCATCCACAAACTTATGCTGTCCCGCCTTTACCTCAAACTTTGCCGCAGTTGTTGGAAATATTCCTGCACTAGTAATTTTAAGTTGTGACCCACCAGCGGTAAGAATAATTTCCTTTGGACTTTTTATATCAACATTTTCTTCTGTGGAAATAATTTGAATACCTTTTCGGGCAATCAAATCCGCCCCATCTCCTTGGGCTTGGATTTCAACTTTGCCTTTGCCTGCATAAGCTCTTAATCCCTCTTGTGCTGCAAATAGACTGATCTTGCTTTGTGCATGGGCAATTAAGGATTTTTGACTGCTGAGGT
>NZ_VOZY01000016.1:0-51022 GCF_013419525.1 Acinetobacter sp. YH12076
TGCTCATTATAGGGCAATTTCTTACACGTGCAAGTGCTTTTCACTCACAAAGAACACGAGTGTTTTATTTTTATGCACCATTATGGTTCAAAAAACACACTTTACTTACATAAATACATGATATTTATTACAAATATCATGTAAAATATTTTTCCTATTTTGTGCGTTTAGTTTTTTACAGGTGCTGCTTTAATCACCACACTCTGTATAACTACTGGGTTTACAGGGACATTCTGGTGCATTCCATAGTTCGCAGTTGGAACTTTTACGATTTTATCGACGATATCCATACCTTTAGTGACCTTACCAAAAACAGCATATCCCGCATTCATTGCACTTTTATTGAGGAAGTCATTGTCTGCAACATTAATAAAGAACTGACTACTTGCTGAATCAGGATGATTCATCCGTGCCATTGCCAATGTGCCACGCTTATTGCTCAAGCCATTACTTGATTCATTCTTAATCGCCGCTTTTGTTGGCTTCTCCTGCATCTTGACATCCATGCCCCCACCCTGAACCATAAATCCAGGTATCACGCGATGAAAGATCGTGCCGTTATAAAATTTTTCTTTTGCATAGCTTTCAAAGTTTTTAGCTGAGATAGGTGCTTTGTCATTGAATAGCTCAATTTCAATATTGCCTTGAGAGGTTTTCATTTCGACAATAGTATTGGCAGCAAAACTGCTTAAGCTCACACAGCCAAGTGCTGCGGTAAATAAAATCTGTTTTAACATTTGCTAACTCTTCTGGTTGATCTCGTACTTGTTATTGACTGTATATTAGTCTTTGATGATTAAAAAGTAATTATTCTGCCATTATTAAAACGAGAACAATGATGACGCAAATAATACCGTCGGACACTGCATTGACACATTTACCGCCTTGGCAACTGCGTGGCGATGCTTTTATTTTGAATTATTGGATCTCTCCGAGTTTTATCCAACAAGCGCAGATGTTCCGTTTAGCGACATCAGCTTTGGGTCGTGTGGTTCAGGTGTTATTGGTCCGATACCATGATTCGCCTTTGGGTCCTTATGACGAATTGCTGATTTTAGATCACCCTTTATGGAGTAAGAAAAGGTTAAGTTCGATACCTAAGATTTATGTTTCGACAGATATCTCTGTCATTCATGGCCAAAAACTCTGGGGTATTCCTAAAGAGTTGGCAAAGTTTGAATGGCAACAACATGACAATGAAGTGGTCTGTACTATAGAAGTTGAACAACAAAAGATGCAGATCCGTTTAAAAAAATCACGTTTACAGCGTTCTTTCTATATTAATAGCCATCATATCCCAGCAGCGATGTTGCAAATCAGACAAGCGTGGGAAGGTAAGCGCTATCAATTTTCACCGAAGTTTCGTGGACGGCTCTCTAAACTGAAACAGGTAGAATGGCACAACACGCAGGAGATTTTTCCTAATTTTGCCGAAGCACGATTATTGCAAAGCTTTTATGTCCCAGAATTTAGCCTCGTTTTTCCTGCTGCAAAAATCCAAGATAAATAACCCAATAAATAAAAACCCAGTGTTTCACGTGAAACACTGGGTTTACTTTATATAAAGGAATGATTAGCTACGTTTATCCCAAAATTTACGGAACTTCGTACTGATCTCGATCACGTATTTTTTAGCTCGGTGCGAAACCGGGGTTAAATTGATAAAACCATGGGTTTGATCGGTATATTCTTGATAAAACACTTTTACCCCTTGCTGACGGAGTTTATGCGAATAAATTTCACCTTCGTCATGTAAAACGTCATGCCCTGCTGTCACGATATACGCGGGTGCGATACCTGCCAATTTTCCATAGGTTGGTGAAATTAATGGATCATCTAAGGCCACTGCATGTTGTTCTGCATATAAAGCCGTTACGACATCAATATCTTTTTCAGTCAGAACCAAACCATCTTTATAAGCATAGAAAGATGGGTGGCGACTTTTGAAATCCACCACAGGATAAATTAATAGCTGAGCTTGCGGGGCAAAAACTTTCTGAGCACTGCGCTGCGCAACTGCGGTAGCAATATTGCCGCCTGCACTATCCCCTGCCACCGCAATTCGATTTTTTAGAATTTTAAACTGACGACTATTTTGATAAGTCCAAGCCAAGGCATCTTCACAACTTTGCATTAATTGAGCTGGGCTGGCCTCTGGCGTGAGTGGATAATCAATACTTAAAACTTGTGCTTTGGCATGCACGGCCAATAAACGACAAACTTCATCATGCGTGTCAAGACCACCCACCACAAAACCACCACCGTGATAGAACACGATCATCGGTAATTTTTTATTTGGAGCAGGATGATAATGACGCGCAAACAGCGTTGCACTTTGTAAAGGTAGACGTATATCTTGCACTTGTTTCACAAAGGTCGGCTTGGTCTTGATCGACTCCATCTGTAAATCAAATAATTTACGAGACTTCACATAGTCTTCGGTCACAAAGCCTGACTTACCTTGCTTGAGTTGAGCCGCCATCATGCATTTCACCAGCGGATCTAATTCTGGAAAAATAAACGGATAATCGAGACGTTTTGAGAGGCTTTCTTTGGCAAAGTTAGGAAGACGATCAAGTAACCGAGCAGCCGTACCTTGGCCTTTATCTTTCATATTTTTAAGTGATTCATTCAATGCAAACATGCTCTATCCTTCGAATTATGCTCTTCATACTTTCTACATGATCTAGGTCAAATGTGACCATATTCACATATAAGTCTCAACATCAACATACATAGTACAGACCTAGTTAAGCTAATCTTCTTTTATAGAGTTGTCATTGACAATTTACCCAAGTTTTATGGGTTGATTATGCTAACCCATTCTCGATAAAGGATACTCACCATGGCTAAAAAGATCATCCTTCTGTCTTTTGCGACTGCTTTTTTGGCTGTAGGCTGCGTAGCATTCCCTGAAGATGGTTACTACGATGGACGTTATGATCAACGTTATGACCGCCGTTATGATCATAATGATCGACGCTATGATAATCGTTATGATCGCCGTTACGACAGTCGTTATGAACAAGACCGCCGTACATGGGAACGTCAGCAACAACAACGTAATCGTTTAGAGCTCGAACGTAGGAAGCAGCAACTTGACCAGCGTAACTGGGAACAAAATCGTAAAAATCAACAAGAGTGGGATCGTCGTAAAAACGAACTCGAACGTCAACGTCTAGAACAACAGCGTAAATACTCTGAAGCTGAACGTCGTAAACGTGCTGAACAAGATCGTCAAAAAGTCAGCAAAGAGCGTCAGCGCTTAGAAGAACAGCGCCGTAAAGCCAGTCAAGATCGTAGAAAACAAATTGAGCAAGAGCGCAAAAAAAATATTCAAGATTTAAGAAAGGCATCAGATCAACAACGTAAAGCGGCTGAAGAACGTCGTCGCGCGTGGGAAAATCGCCGTTAATTGTTGTTTTTGCAGATCGGTTAAAAGTAAAAAGCTCATCTACATGATGGGCTTTTTTTTCGTTCACTAAAAATAGAAAAGGTAAAAAAAAGCAATAGAAAAGAAAATAGACAGAAGAGGCATCCTATCTTCTGTCTATTCTTGACTGCCTGTTGTTACAGGTCAGAGAGCATTAAACAATCTTATTGCTGAATTGTAGGTTGTGGTGCAGGCGCAGATTGAACTTCAGCACCTTGAGCTGATGGATCTGCTTGAACCACAGCACCCGATTGCTCTGTTGTTACAGATGCTTCAGTTGCAGACGTTACTTGTGCGGTTTCCGGAGATTCTACAGTTTCTTGAGAAGTACAACCCACCGCAGCTAAACCAAAACCTAAAACTGCGACAGCGAATAAACCAATTTTTTTCATCTTCATTATTTCCTTCATTGAATCATTAAAAGCAAAGCTCAACTTTGCCCGAGTCATAATGGAAAATAATTCTGTGAAGTTCCCACCTTCTGAGTTGTACTTTGTACGAGGCACGGTACAGCTTATGAAATGTTTTATTAATTAGGCGGTTTTCTTTCATTTTAAGGCTTTACATCATTTTTTTAACTCAAGTGCTTTGTTTTTTATTAAAAAAATAAATATAAATGATTTTGAATAAAGCGTGATCTCAGCTTTTGAATACAACAAAGTTCAACAAAACTTGCAACTCAGTTACTTAAGTGGCTGTTTTTATAAATTTCATGCAAAAAAAAAGCCTGCTTATGAGAGAAGCAGGCCATGAAAAACACATTTGAAATAAATTAAGAAACTACAGCGATAGAATCTGAAACAGAGAATACTGTGCTGATCATTTTTTGTGAAATATTTAATAAAACTGATACTAAGAGTTTTTATGTATAAATATTAACCACTATTTTTTGAGGCAAAAAAAATGCTGATTCTTGGGAAATCAGCATGGAAAAGTGTTTCTAAAATCTAGAGGTAGTCACCATATCCCTCTCTCCAGTGGATATGGTCACTTCCGATAGATAAATTATGCAAATTTTCAGGCACAAAGAGAAACCGTTAAAATTTATGATGAAAATCTATAAATCCGATCAAAATATGATTATACATTCAAATCAATAATTTATATTTTCATAGAATTTAATTTTGCAGTCGATATTTGGCTGAAAAACCATTTATTTGAATAAAAAATTGCATTTAATCGCTGACTTCGCTTGAATTTTTATACCCTGCCCCGATTTCTTTTATTAATCATGAATTCAAAACGCATGGCAGTTACGCATCGATGTCGTTTGAACGCACAGCTATAAGGACTGAACATGTTTAAGAACCCATTTAAACGGAGTAAATCAATGGCGACTGAGCAAAACCAAGACGCTCAAGATCTTCAACAAGAGCAAGCAGAACAGCAAACTCAAGCTGAAAACGAGCAAGCTGAAGTTTCAGTTGAAGATTTACAAGCACAAATCACCAATTTAGAAGAAAGCTTAAAACTTGAAAAAGCACGTACTGCAAATGCCGTATATGAAGCGCAAAAAAGTGTAGAACGCATTCAACGCGAATCTGAAAAGCATAAAGATACTGTGCTGGAAAAATTTGCAAAACAATTGCTTGAGTCAGTTGATAACCTTGAACGCGCGATTGCTGCGGCAGGTGATGAAAAATCAGGTTTATCAGAAGGTGTAGAACTTACACTGAAATCATTGCTCAGCACTTTAGAAAAGTTTGGTGTGGTTGCTGTGGATACTGCAAATGGTTTCAATGCAGATCTTCACCAAGCTGTGGGCATCGATCCAAATGCCAAATCGAATGAAATTGGGACAGTATTGCAAAAAGGCTATAGCTTAAACGGTCGTCTATTACGCCCTGCTATGGTTATGGTTGGTGCATAAAGACAAATTTTCTGAGACGAATTAAAAATTTTAACCAATATTACTTGAAAATTTTTGATTGGCTCTCATATCGGATAACAAGCGAAAACATCGTAAAAGAATTTTAGAGGAAACATCCAAATGGCGAAAATCATTGGTATTGACTTAGGTACTACAAACTCTTGCGTAGCAGTACTTGAAGGCGACAAAGTAAAAGTAATCGACAACGCTGAAGGCGCTCGTACAACCCCATCTATTATTGCGTATAAAGACGGCGAGATCCTTGTCGGTCAATCTGCTAAGCGTCAAGCAGTGACTAACCCTAAAAACACATTATTTGCAATCAAACGTTTGATCGGTCGTAAGTACCAAGACCAAGCTGTGCAAAAAGATATCGGCCTTGTACCTTACAAAATCATCAAAGCTGACAATGGCGATGCTTGGGTTGATGTAAACGACAAGAAACTTGCACCACAACAAATCTCTGCTGAAATCTTGAAAAAGATGAAAAAAACAGCTGAAGACTACCTTGGTGAAACAGTAACTGAAGCGGTAATTACTGTTCCTGCGTACTTTAACGATGCTCAACGTCAAGCGACTAAAGATGCAGGTAAAATTGCTGGTTTAGATGTTAAACGTATCATCAACGAACCAACAGCTGCTGCACTTGCGTTCGGTATGGACAAAAAAGAAGGCGACCGTAAAGTAGCGGTTTACGACTTAGGTGGTGGTACTTTCGACGTATCAATCATTGAAATCGCTGACCTTGATGGCGACCAACAAATCGAAGTGTTGTCTACAAACGGTGATACATTCCTTGGTGGTGAAGACTTCGATAATGCATTAATTGAATACTTGGTTGAAGAGTTCAAGAAAGAACAAAGCGTAAACTTGAAACAAGATCCGCTTGCACTTCAACGTTTAAAAGAAGCTGCTGAAAAAGCAAAAATCGAGCTTTCTTCTTCGAATGCAACAGAAATCAACCTTCCATACATCACAGCAGATGCGACTGGTCCTAAACACTTAGTGATCAATGTGACTCGCTCTAAACTTGAAGGTTTAGTTGCTGAATTGGTTGCTCGTACAATTGAACCATGTAAGATTGCACTTAAAGATGCAGGTCTTTCAACCTCTGACATCTCTGACGTAATCTTGGTGGGTGGTCAGTCTCGTATGCCACTTGTACAACAAAAAGTACAAGAGTTCTTCGGCCGTGAGCCACGTAAAGACGTGAACCCAGATGAAGCTGTAGCGATGGGTGCTGCGATTCAAGGTGCAGTACTTTCAGGTGATAAAACTGACGTACTTCTTCTTGACGTAACTCCGCTTACACTTGGTATTGAAACAATGGGTGGCGTGTTAACAGCGATCATTGAGAAAAACACGACGATTCCTGCGAAGAAATCTCAAGTGTTCTCAACTGCTGCAGACAACCAACCAGCTGTAGACATTTCAGTTTACCAAGGTGAACGTAAAATGGCTCAACAAAACAAATTGTTGGGTAACTTCCAATTGGGCGATATTCCACCTGCTCCACGTGGTGTACCACAAATTGAAGTATCATTTGACATCAACGCTGATGGTATCTTGAAAGTATCTGCAAAAGATAAGAGCACAGGTAAAGAGCAATCAATTCAAATTAAAGCTAACTCTGGTTTGAGCGATGCTGAAATTGAAGCGATGATCAAAGATGCTGAAGCGAATGCTGAAGAAGATCGTAAATTTGAAGAATTAGCGAAAGCACGTAACGAAGCTGATGCACTTGTTTCTTCTGCTCAAAAAGCAGTAAAAGATCTTGGTGAACAGGTAACTGCTGATGAGAAATCTGCAATCGATGCTGCTGTAGCTGAGCTCGAAGCAGCGACTAAAGAAAACGATGTAGATGCAATCAAAGCGAAAACTGAAGCACTTCAAAACATCATTATGCCGATCACTCAACGTGCTTATGAAGCTGCACAAGGTCAAGGCGGTGCTGAAGGTTTTGATCCTAACGCTTTCCAAGGCGCTGAAGGTCAAGCTCAAAAAGCAGATGACGGCGTTGTAGATGCTGAGTTCACTGAAGTGAAAGATGACAAAAAATAATTTGTCGCTTTAACTGAGTTTTTCAAAGCTCAAAAAGACCGCGCGAAAGCGCGGTTTTTTTTGTGGATGATTTTGTCTGCATCAGGCAATATTCAAATAACACGCTTAAGCTCAAACAGCCACATTCTTCTCGACTCACTATCAATCTAAACTTAGATTTGCATAGCACTAAATTTCAGTTAAATTAATGCAAAATAATCAAGTTTTGCGACGCTATGCGTTTGATTTTAATTATTGTTGTCATCGTTTTAAGTACTTGGTGGATCTATCAAACCAAGCAGCATCCTCAACTGAAATTTAATTCAATTTCAGATCGACTTTTACACCCTCTCGATACCCGTTTGCGTTATCGGGTTGCTGATGTCGATCCGCGTTTTGGATTAAGCCAGCAACAAGTCATTCAACTTAGCCAAGAAGCCGCAGAGATATGGCATAAAGGGACACTCAAACCGTTATTTATCTATGACCCAAATGCACAACTGGCGATCCATCTAATTTATGATGATCGCCAAGAACAATACAATGCCTATAAGCAAGTCCAAAATACCTTAGCCGCAGATAAAGCCCGTAATGATTTATATGCCGAGAACTTAGCAAATTCGAGAAAAGGTCTGGAGATGAATGAGCAACAGCTCCGATCAAAACAAGCCATGATTCGTGCGGAAATCGCACAGCTGTCGCAAGAACGTATGAATTGGAGCCGAATAGAGCATGCACAAGGCCCCAATATGCAACGCGTTGAAAGAGAACTTGAGCAAGTTAAAGCACAAGCGATGCAATTAGACCAAGAAATAGATCGATTTAATCAGCAAAATGATCAATTTAACCAACAAGTCTTAAGCTATAACCAGCAAATCGATCAATATAATGCAGGCGTGATACAAGCCAGTCAGCGCTTTCCTGCTCGAGAGTTTCATAAAGGTGTCTTTATGGGCGATCAGATTCAGATTTATCAATTTGATGCCGAAGATGATTTACGCCTTACCCTTGCCCACGAACTCGGACATGCTCTCGGCTTATCTCACCATAATGACCCTGCTGCATTAATGTACCCAATTTTAGGCGCGCAACAATTAGAAAACTTTAAACTGATGCCAGCAGACCAAGGATTACTATATTATCGTTAGAATACCCTGAGCAAAAAAACCATACAATCTATAAGGATATTATAGGATTCACCAACAATAATTAGCATTTCATGTTATTGTTGATTTGCAATAATTCCCTTATATCAATGACATCTTACGTGGAGAGCAATGTGAGTTACTACCATATCTTAATTGAAGTGAATGACCACATCAGCACGATTGAACAAACCCGTGATATTGAGATTTTTGATATTACAGACATTCAACCTTATCTCCATGCGGTACTTTTACCCTTTTTTAATGAGCAATTAATTGAGCTCGAAGACGAAAATCTTGAGTTTAAAGATGTCTTGCATTTACAGGTCAAACAAACCCTATTGCCGATCCGTGACCTCATCGAAGAAGAACAACGCCTGCTTCCGAGTGATACCGATGTCACCATTACGGCATATGAAATTTTTAATAATTATCAATTGACTCAAGACGTGACTACCGTAATTTTAGATCTATTAGAAGCACTAAAATTTGAAGCCTAATATCGATTTTAAACATTAAAAAAGCCCTCTAAATGAGGGCTTTTTTATGGCTCAATTCATCATCGCGATTAGATCGAGAATGAAGATCCACATCCACACGTGGTTGTCGCATTCGGGTTTTGAACCACAAATCGAGAACCTTCAAGACCTTCAATATAGTCGACTGTTGAACCAACTAAATATTGATAGCTCAGTGAATCAACCAACATCTTCACATCACCATTGATAAATTCAGCATCATCTTCGTTTTGGCTTTCAGCAAAATTAAACCCATATGAGAAACCTGAACAACCACCACCAGTCACATATACACGTAACATAAGGTCTTGATTACCTTCACTCTCACGCAATTGGCGTACTTTATTGGCAGCATTGTCAGTCAGCACAAGTGCTTGAGCATTCATGATGGATTCCTCTGAGTCATTGGGGTGTCTTTAAAAAGAAAAGACCATATTTCAAGTATAACATACTCAATATATGGTCAGTCTTCACAGTTTAAAGTTAAATCAGAGTATTTTTCTCAAGATTCATTTAAAACTTATTTATAGTTTTCTTCCTGTAATGCGCATTCGAAGTTTTTCGGATCTTGTTTACAGCGGAATTGCCATAATAGTTTCATCATTCGCTTGTCGTAGATACCACGTTTAGTCAAATCAATACGCGCTTCACGCATCATTTTTTGATAACCAGCTTTGTCTGCAGTTGGAACATCCATCCAATATTTGGCTGGAATTTCCGATTTCATTTTTCCTAAAATGGTGAATGCGCGAGGTAATTGTGTTTTGACCCAATCACGTGATTTTTGTCCATAACCTGCAGGGAATTTATCTGGGCGAATAATGATATTTCCCGTCACTTGTAAAATTGGATAATTGACGATTGCGCCTTTGCTGCCTAAACCTTTATGTAATTCCAATGGTTTGAACACCGCAGCAGGTGCCCCAATTATATCTACCTGACCATTGTTAAATTTGGCGCCAAAATTGGTTACATCAGCACTGACTGCTTGAGCTCCGACCTGCTGCACCATAATTTTCTGTGCATCATCATAGTCAAGCACCGCAATTTTTTTACCTGCTGCTTTAGCGACAGTATTAATACTTCGGTCATTCACTAACAGATAGGCATCACCAACAGGTATCACACCTGCCACTTCATATTTACTATTGACCATGCTCTTAGCAAATGTTGGACTTGCAAGACCTTGCATAACTTTTACGGCCAATTTCAAATCTGGAATCGCACCAATGGCATCTAAAGAACCGGTAAAATTATTGAATTGGCGACCACGCATACCAGTAACACTGATCCCATCACATTTACCAGCTTTAAAATCTTCTGCAATCACCGCTTCATTTTGACCGACGCGGAGCTCAATGTCTGCGCCCCAGTTTTTTGCCGCCAATTGATAATCTTTCATCAGGGTAAAAACATCACCATTTTTACCAACCAAATCAAATACGCATACCACTTGCTTCGCTTGAGCTACGCCATTTACCGCTATTAATGCAGCAGCAACACTCAATGCCTTTGTCCATTGTTTCATACTGACTTTCCTTGTTTTTTACTGTTTTTGTTTTTAACCATTTTTTGAATTTTGGGTCATGCTGAGTTCGATTCAATTGACTCACAGCCCTCGATTTGAATTTAGATTACCTGAATATTTTGCTCACTCAATGGCGAGAATGACCTGTAAATTTGCAAAAAAAAGCCTGGATAAATCCAGACTTTTTTCTTTAAATATCAGCTTATTCGCCGCCAAGTGAACATTCAAAATTGGCTTTATCGACAGAACAACGTGCCTTTTTCAAAACAGACATCATGCCTGCATCATAAATGCCACGCTTCGTCATATCCATACGACCTTCACGCAGTAATTTTTGATATTTGGTTTTATCTTCTGCACTTAAGTTCAGTTTATATTTCGCAGGAATACCCGCTTCTAGACGGTTAATCATCGCGATACTCTTCGGTAAGTGTTTCACAAACCAATCACGAGATTTTTGACCAAAGCCAGCTGGGAATTGGTCAGGACGAATAATAAAGTCCGCAGTCACTTGTAGAACTGGGAAGTTAAACATCGCACCATTGGTACCTAAACCTTTATAGATCTCTAATGGTTTGTAGGCATATGCAGGCGCACCCACCATATCCACCTGACCATTATTAAACTTCGCCACAAAGTTAGATACATCTGAAATCACAGCTTGAGCGCCGACACGTTGCACCATGATTTTTTGTGCTTCGTCATAGCCTAATACTGCAAACTTTTTACCTGCTGCTTTTTCAATTGAGTCAATTTTCTTGTCTTTGACAAAGATGAATGCTGAACCTAGTGGGGCAATACCCGCCACTTCATATTTCTTACCACCTAGATTGCTGACCATTTTTGCAGCATTACGTTGGTCTAATGCAAAGGTAATCGCACGTTGTGCAATCGCATTGCTCGGTGCGCCACCCAGCGCATCAATAGAGCCTGCAAATTTGTTGTATTGACGCGCACGCATTGCGGTCATAAATACACCGTCACATTTACCCGCTTTAAAGTCATTGTCGGCTACTGCTTCGTCTTGACGCGGAATTAAGTTAATTTCAGCACCCCAGCCTTTTGCTGCAAGCGCCCATTCCTGAGCCATTTGATATGACTCGCCTGACTTACCTAGTAAGTCAAATACACAGATATCTACTTTTGCTGCCTGAGCTGAACCAGCAAAGCCAATTGCAGCAAACGTAGCCAATGATAGGAGCGTTTTTTTCATTCTATTTTCCTTTCAAATCTTTTTATGGTTCAGAGGTGTCCTTACACAAGCCCGATATTAAGCAAGTTAATTTAAAAAAATAGAGCATTTACTCCATTTATTTATGTCATTTTGGCATATTCTGTTTTTCTGTGATGCATATCACTTTTTATTCAAAGTTAAATTATAAATATAATCATCATCTTATATTTGCAAAAAAGGCTTTTTACATTTACAGCGATTGCATCAAAATTTACAAAGAAATACAGAAAAAAGCTTATTCACCCGCCACTGAACACTCAAAATTGGTTCGCTCAATCGTACAACGGGCTTTTTTCAGTACCGTCATCATAGTGGAGTCATAGATCCCCTGTTTAGTTAAATCCATCCGACCTTCGCGTAAAATTTTCTGATATTTCACCTGATCGTCTTTGCTGAGATTCATCTTATATTTGGCAGGAATTTCAGCTTCCATACGTTTCACCATTGCAAAACTTTTTGGTAATTGCTTAACAAACCATTGCCGAGAAGGTTCAGCAAAACCTTCTGGGAATTTATTATTACGAATAATCAGGTCTGCCGTGACATTCACCACAGGAAAATTCACCATCGCCCCGGTAGTGCCTAAGCCTTTTGAAATTTCGAGTGGCTTAAAGGCATAAGCTGGCGCAGCCACAATTTCAACTTCGGCCTGATTAAACTTGCGAATAAAATTAGAAATTTCTGACATCACTGGCACAGCGCCAACACGGTCGACCATCACTTTTTGCGCATAATCATAATGCAAAATGGCAAATTTTTTACCTTCAGCTTTTTCTAAATTATTGATATTGCGATCACGGACAAAAATGTAGGCTGAACCAATTTGCCCGATCCCTGACACTTCATAACTATCTTTGCCTAGATTGCTAATCAGTCGTTTACTGTTCCGTTTATCTAAGACATAGGTAATGGCTTTTTGCGCGATGGTATTGTTCGGTACACCACCAATGGCATCAATCGAACCGGCAAATTTGTTATACGCACGTGCCCGCATCGAGGTCATATAAAATGCGTCGCATTTCCCTTCTTTAAAATCTTTATCGACTTTGGATTCATCTTGATATGAAATCAGTTGTACTTGTGCTCCCCATGCCTTACTGGCCAGAGACCACTCTTCCATCAGCTTATAAGATTCCCCCGCTTTTCCAAGTAAATCGAACACACAAACCTTCTGATTGGCATAGCTTTGTGCAGACATCACACCTGAAAGAAGCGATAAAATTAAAATTCCTTTTCTCATTTCTTATATTCCCAATATGTTTTATTAATCCATTTAAAACAACAACTTGAAATATTTTTTTAATACTAAAGCCCGTTCAATATACCTAAATACGTGGAATCTGTCACATTTTTTCAGATGGTTGCGATGCTTTGTTTTTTCTTTTGCAAAGCCATCCATTAGAATAGCCCCACATTCTTCTTGTTTAGTTAGTTCCATGATTCAGTTAGACCAACTTTCCATTCGTCGCGGTGGGCGTGTTTTATTTCAAAAAGCATCTATGCAATTGCATCCAGGCTGGAAAATCGGCTTAACCGGTGTAAATGGTGCGGGTAAATCGACTCTTTTTTCTGCGCTTTTAGGTGGAATGGAATCTGATGGCGGCTCATTGACTCGTCCTGCGGTATGGACCGTCGCGCATATGGCACAAGAAATCAAAGCACTCGATATGAAAGCGATTGATTTCGTTCTATCAGGCGATGAAGAATATTGGGATATACAACATAAACTTGAACATCCAGAACAATTAGACAATGAAGCGTTGGCACACTTATATGGCCGATTTGATGAAATCCATGGCTATACAGCACCATCCAAAGCCTCACAACTGATGGCCGGCCTGGGATTCTTTGAACATCAGTCCCAGCTCAATGTTTCAAGCTTTTCAGGTGGTTGGCGTATGCGTTTAAACCTTGCGCGTACCCTGATGAGCCGTTCCGACCTCTTATTACTCGATGAACCAACCAACCACTTAGACTTAGATGCGATTTTGTGGTTAGAAGATTGGTTAAAAGCTTACGAAGGTACACTAATCTTGATTTCACATGACCGTGATTTCTTAGATGCGGTGACTGATCATATTTTACATATCGAAAATCAAGAGCTGACACTTTACACCGGCAACTATTCGACCTTTGAACGCACCCGCTCTGAGCGCTTGGCACAACAACAACAAGCCTATGAAAAGCAGCTTGAAACCCGTGCGCATCTCCAAAAATTTATTGACCGTTTTAAAGCCAAAGCGACTAAAGCTAAGCAGGCTCAAAGCCGTATTAAACAATTAGAACGTATGCAGGAACTTTCTGCCGCGCATGTCGATACGCCATTTAACTTTAGTTTCCGTGAGCCAACCAAAATGAGCTCGCCGCTGTTACAAATGGAACATGTCGATATTGGCTATGGTGACAAACTGATTGCCACCAATGTGAATTTACAGATTACCCCAACCAGCCGAATTGGTTTACTCGGGATGAATGGTGCGGGTAAATCAACCTTAATTAAATCGTTAGTTGGTGACCTTCCTTTATTACAAGGGACGCGCAAAGCCTCTGAACTGTTGAATATTGGCTATTTTGCTCAGCATCAAATGGATGCTCTAGATGGCAATGCCAGCCCGATGTTGCAACTATCTCGAATTGCTGACAAAAAAATCAGTGAAGCTGCATTACGTTCATTCTTAGGTAGCTTTGGTTTTAGTGGCGAACGCATGGATACACCAAGTGAAGGCTTTTCAGGCGGTGAACGAGCACGATTGGCTTTGGCTTTGATTGTTTGGCAGCGCCCCAATGTTTTAATTCTAGATGAACCGACCAACCATTTAGACCTTGATATGCGTCATGCCCTGACTATGGCATTACAAGACTTTGAAGGCGCTGTGGTTTTGGTTTCGCATGAACGTCAATTGATTGCTAGTGTTTGTGACGAATTATTGTTGGTACATCATGGAAAATGTCGTGAATTTGATGGAGACCTCGTGGCTTATGCCGATTGGCTGCGTCAAGCACGGATTGACATGATGAAAAATAGCCAACAAGCCCCTACTCCCATCAAATCTCAAGTTGAAACTAAACAGACGATTTCTAAAGTCGATAAAGAAGCGCAACGTAAAGAAGCTGCACGTCAGCGTGAATTGACCCGCCCGATTCGTAAAAACATTGAAAAAAATGAAGCGCAAATCAGCAAAATTCAGCCACGCTTAAACGAAATCGAGGAATTATTAGCAGACAGTGCTTTATATGAAGCCAGTCGTAAAGATGACTTACTCAAACTAATGAATGAGCAAACAGAATTAAAAGCTAAACTTGAATCTGTCGAAGAGCAAATGCTTGAATTAATGATGGAATTAGAAGAAATGGAAAGTAGTTTTCAGGCTTAATTTAAAAAGCAAAACCCTAGATTTGCATTATTAAGAAAACCTAACTTAAGCTCAAAAAATCAGTCGCCGTGAAATTTAAATGTTCCACGGCGATTTTTTATTTAAACTTCACAATCATAATCACACTATAAATCTAAAAAATATTTAAAAAATCGAATGTTCATATCCAACTGGTTATTGCATCGTTAAGGCATTTCTATTCGGAAAGAATCTAAAAATTCAGCGATCGCTTTTACCCTAATTTTGTAAATGAATTCAAAAAAATATACTTCACATCAAACTCATTACCACAGTTATCCACAAAAGCCATTTTTAAATTCAAATCTTAGTTTTAAATTCATTTTTATTTTTTAAATTCAAAATATCAAACCACCTTTTTGTGGATAAATATTTTTAAATAATGTTGTCCACAATTATAAATGACTTTGATGTTAAACACTATTAAATGTGAAAATTCACAAAACTTATCCACATTTGCAAGATGGATGCATTTTATCTCCATTCACGACATCAATTTAAACTTTTTATTGTTTAAGATAAGGCAGAAGGATGGGCTTCTTTTGCCTTTAAAAAACGTAATTCTTGTATTTTCCAGGTCTGATCAAAATGCCAGATTTCCTGTATTTGCTGCTGTGTTTCGGCTAAACCAATTAAAATTTTGCACTCAGTTTGGTCACGATTAAACTCATATTCTTCAAATTCTACGTCTGGTTTTTGTGGTTTCCAAACCCCATTCTTCACTGCATGTGCAATACGTTCATAGCGGACATAATTACTTTCGACACGCCCGTCTTGCTCATAAACCACCTTAAAGTGCTCATCTTCGTATTCGGCTAAAACGGTATAATTTCCGGTAAAAAATGCATTTACCCAGATGTCACGAATGTGTTCAAGTTGATTGTCCATCATATATAGACCTCTTATTTTTAGCTGCTAAGTTCAATTTGATTTGAGCTTAGCATCAGAATAAGTCAATTTTATAAAACACAAATTGGCGATTTAATATTCAATTTTATTTAAGATAGCATAAAAAAAAGCACTCCCAAGAGTGCTTTTTTGAATGATTCTGTAATCAGAATTTAGGCATCAATATCCGCATTTAACGCATTTTCTTCAATGAAGGCACGACGTGGTTCCACATCATCACCCATCAAGCAAGAGAACATACGATCAGCTTCAATCGCATCCTGTACCGTTACTTGCAGCATGTTACGGTTCTCAGGATCCATCGTGGTTTCCCAAAGCTGCTCAGCATTCATCTCACCCAAACCTTTATAGCGCTGAATCATCATGCCACGGCGTGAGTCTTGTAAGATGTTTTGCCAAACCTGATGGAAGCTGCTCACTGGAATTTTGCGCTCGCCTTTTTGTAGGAAAGCGCCTTCTTCCAATAAGGTGAACCAACTCCTCGAATTTTTGAGTAAACGCGCATATTCACCTGAACCCAATAGACCTGAATCTAACAAGTATTGGTGCGGTAAATTATGAACATAGATGGTAATACGCGGGAAATAGGTCGCTGACTTATTGCCTTCAGTATCTTCATGCTCAAACGTTTCGATGCTTAATTCAGGACGTAGGCTAGGCTGAGTTTTCTCAATATTGGCACGTAGTTGCTCACCCCAAGTCTGTACATAGTCTTGGTTATTTGCTTGATCTAACTTAAAGCCTTCTACTGCCAATAAACCATCCAACACACTTGCAGGATAACGTACAGTCAGACGATGCAAACTCTTTTGAGAGGTTTGATAATCCGCAATCACACCCGCTAAAGCCTCACCACGAATGGCAGGTGCTTCTGCACTGATGTGTAATTCAAGCTCATCAATTGCATTTGAAATCAGGTAAGTCTCAAGTGCATCATTATCTTTGATGTACTGTTCTTGCTTGCCTTTTTTCAGCTTATACAACGGTGGCTGTGCAATATAAATATATCCACGTTCCACAAGTTCTGGCATTTGACGGAAGAAGAAGGTCAATAGTAGCGTACGAATGTGCGAACCATCGACGTCGGCATCGGTCATGATGATGATTTTGTGATAACGCAGTTTATCTGGGTTGTATTCCTCACGGCCAATACCACAGCCTAAAGCAGTAATCAACGTTCCCACTTCTTGTGAAGAAATCATCTTGTCAAAACGTGCACGTTCCACGTTGAGGATTTTACCTTTCAGCGGCAAAATCGCTTGCATCTTACGGTTACGGCCCTGTTTTGCAGAACCGCCCGCAGAGTCACCTTCGACTAAGTAAAGTTCAGACAATGCAGGATCTTTTTCCTGACAATCGGCCAATTTACCTGGCAGGCCTGCAATATCAAGCGCACTCTTACGACGAGTCATTTCACGTGCTTTACGCGCTGCATCACGCGCACGTGCTGCATCAATAATTTTGCCTGCAATCGATTTAGCAGCTTGTGGATTCTCTAAAAGATATTCAGAGAACGATTTATTCATGGCTTGTTCAACCGCAGTTTTCACTTCGCTCGACACCAATTTTTCTTTGGTTTGCGAAGAGAATTTTGGATCAGGCACTTTCACCGAAACAATTGCAGTTAAGCCTTCACGCGCATCATCACCAGAAACTGCTACTTTCTCTTTTTTGAGTAAGTTTTCGCTTTCCATGTAGCTGTTTAAGCCACGAGTTAATGCAGCACGGAAACCCGCTAAATGCGTACCACCATCTTTTTGTGGAATGTTGTTGGTAAAGCAACGAACATTTTCCTGATAAGAATCATTCCACTGCAATGCAACTTCTACACCAATGCCATTATCGGCTTGAGTAGTAAAGTGGAAGATATCATTCAGATGGGTTTTGCCTTGGTTAATATATTTTACAAACTCAGACAAACCACCTTCATAGTCATAAACGTGCTCTAAATTGATACGTTCGTCACGTAGCACAATTCGTACACCTGCATTCAGGAACGATAATTCACGTAAACGACGCGCCAAAATATCGACATTAAAAATCGTTTGACTGAAGGTTTCAGCACTTGGCCAGAAACGTATACGTGTACCTGTACGATCTGTCACACCCACCACCTTTAATGGATACACGGAATCGCCGTGTTTATATTCTTGCTGGTGGATTTGACCCGCACGATGAATGGTTAATTCGAGCTTACTTGAAAGCGCATTCACCACGGATACACCTACACCGTGTAGACCGCCTGAAACTTTATAGCTGTTATCGTCAAATTTACCGCCCGCATGCAGAATCGTCAAAATCACTTCTGCTGCAGAAACACCTTCTTCTGGGTGAATGTCGGTAGGAATACCACGGCCGTTATCCGATACGCTTACAGATTCATCTTCATGAATGGTGACTTGAATTTCGTCACAATGACCTGCCAACGCTTCATCAATTGAGTTATCGACAACTTCAAACACCATGTGGTGTAGGCCAGTACCATCGTCAGTATCACCAATATACATGCCCGGACGCTTACGTACAGCGTCTAGACCACGTAATACTTTGATGCTAGAGGAATCATAAGCTTTTTCTATGGTTTGTTCTGTTTGAGAAGCAGCTTGATCTTCTGAACTCATGGTTTCTCCCTAGTGAAAAATAGGTCTATCCAAAGGTGGTATTTCATTGCACAACAGCCTGCACCGTACCATTTTCAACTTTGAATAATTGATAAGAAATAGATAAATCATGTAAGTGTTTTTGCACTGAATCATGGTCTAAAGTGGTAATAAAAACTTGACTACCAAGATGGCTTAAACGCTCAATTAAACGCTGTTGTGCGGTTAAATCTAATTCTGCTGTCAGATCATCTAATAATACCACAGTTTCCTTATTACAAGCATGTAGCATTGCAATCTGTGACAGTTTTAACGCCATGATCAATAACTTTTTTTGCCCACGTGAGAGCACAACATCAGCATCCCCCATAGCAGTTTTTAACCTTAAATCTGCACGGTGCGGACCATACTCAGTATAGCCACGTTCGCAGTCTTTAAAGTGCTGATTGGTCAGATCATTCAGCAGTCCTGTTTCAGCATGAAAGCCTGCACTATATTCCAATGTCACTGTTAAATCAGGCAATAATGCTTCAAGATCTTGTTGGAAATATCGAGTCCACTGTTCCACCACATTGCTGCGTAGACTATGTAATATCTCACCATAGTCACTGAGCATTTTGTTCCACGGTTCTAAGTCAGACAGACTCAAATGACGTCGTGATTTCAGTAAACTATTCCGCTGTTTTAATGCCCGTGCATAATATTGCCATGCATGGTAAAACTCCGGTTCCACGTGGAACATCAACCAATCTAAAAGTTGACGTCGTGGCTTCGCACCATGATCAATAATATCGGTACTTTGTGGATCGATGAGTTGTAGCGGTAAAATCTTAGCCAACTGCCCTTGTGTCCCCACTAGGTCGCCATTGACTTTAATCACTTGCTCGCCCGACTGCATTTTTTGCATACCAATGCGGTCTGTTGCAGACTGCGCAAAGACAACAGCGTCAGGGCTATTATTTTGAATATAGTTTTTCGGAATATGGGTTCGAAAAGAACGTCCGGTTGCCAGCAAATGTACTGCTTCTAATACAGACGTTTTACCTGAACCATTTTGCCCATAAAAGACATTAAACGGCTGCAACCCAGAGAGTGCAACCGTCTTTAAATTTCGAACACGTTCTACATGTAAACGCGTGATATGCATAATAATTGAGACGTCAGTCCGAATTAAACACGCATTGGCATCACAACATAGGTTTGATCTTGTTGCTGTGGATCTTGTACCAATACCGACTGGTTCGCTTCTGTCATGGTCATTGCAACATCATCACCATCCAATACATTCAGAACTTCCAATAAGTACTGTGCATTAAACGACATTTCCATCGGTGCATCTGCATATTGAATCGCAAGATCTTCGATTGCTTCATCTTGCTCAGGGTTATTGGCACGAAGTTGTAAAGTGTCCGCATCAAACTTCAAGAATACGCCGCGCAATTTTTCATTACTCAAAATTGCAACACGTTGTAGCGATTGCTTGAAAACATCATGTGCAATGCGCACGTTTTTATCGCCACCACGTGGAATCACACGGCGGTAGTCTGGGAATTTACCATCGATCAATTTTGTGGTGAAACGTACGGTAATATCACCCTGCTCTTTATCACGGCTGGCAATGGTAATTGTTACATTTAATAATTCACGACCAATTAACAACGATAATTGCTCGTCTTCAACACTCAATAGACGCTGCAATTCACCTACGGCTTTACGTGGAACAATCGCTTGCATTGCTTGTGTCGCATTCGAGCTTGCCGCTGTTTCACACATCGCCAAACGGTGACCATCGGTCGTTACTGCACGCAATTGATTTTCATCAATTTCAAGCAAAGTACCCGTCAAATAAAAACGCACATCTTGAACCGCCATAGCAAAAGACGTTTTTTCAAATAAACGCTTTAACTCACGTTGAGTCACAACGACTTGAGTGCCTTGAGTATTTTCAGTGGTTAATAATGGATAGTCTTCTGCAGGCAAAGTACCCAATACAAAACGACTGTTGCCAGATTTTAAAATACAACGTTGGTCTTCAGTAATTTGCAAATCAATCAATGCCGCTGACGGTAATGATTTACAGATATCCATCAATTTTCGTGCAGGAACAGTCGTCACCCCTGCTTGTAAACATGCACCTTCAGTAAGTGGTGTACTTGCAACCAGTTCAACTTCAAGATCTGAACCGGTAATGGTCAAAGCTTGCTCTGTTACCTGTACTTTTACATTAGATAAAATATTTAAGGTATGGCGACGCTCAACCGCTCCTACGACATGTGACAGAACATTCAGTAAGCTTTCTTTCGCGATTTTTAAACGCACAATACATTCCTCTAAAAACTGAAGACAGACAAAATAAATTAATTTTTTAGCAGTGTACTATGCGGCAGAATATACCGCATTGCAAGAACAGAATTTGAACAAAAAGACTTAACTTTGCAGCAGACGTTGCAAGTTTTTATAGTCCTCATTGAAGATTGGATCTTCTTCTCGCAGGCTTTGTACTTTTTCACACGCATGCATCACCGTACTGTGATCACGATTACCAAAAGCCATACCAATTTCAGGGAAACTATCACCTGTCAGCTCACGTGCTAGCCCCATAGCCAACTGACGTGGACGTGCATAAATACGTGTACGTTTTGGGCCAACCAATTCTTTCAGTGGAATACGGAAATACTCGCTGACCACACGCTGAATATTTTCAGTACTAATGGTACGTGCACGAATCGCTAACACATCTTTTAATGATTCACGCACCACATCAAGGTCGATTGGAGTGCCTTTAAAACGAGAAATGGCTACGACTTTATTCAGCGCACCTTCTAGTTCACGGACATTGGCAACCACCTGTTGAGCAATAAACAGCGCACAATTACGTGGAAGTTCCACGCCATTGCTTTCCGCTTTTTTCAGTAAAATTTCAATACGGGTTTCAATATCAGGCGGTTCAACACCCACCGATAAGCCCCACGAAAAACGTGAAACCAACCGTGGATCCAACTCAGTCAGTTCTTTTGGATAACGATCCGAAGTTAAAATGATTTGCTTAGATTCATCTAATAACGCGTTGAAGGTATAGAAAAACTCAACCAAGCTGGCCTCTTTACCCGCTAACAAATGAATATCATCCACCAATAACAAATCTAACGAACGACAATTTTTCTTGAATTCTTCGACCTTACCTTGCTGTAGAGAGCTCACAAAGTCTTGTACAAAACTTTCAGCCGTCATGTACATCACACGTGCATTCAGCTTCGCTTGTAATAATGCATTACCTACGGCTTGCATTAAATGGGTTTTACCTAAACCAGTCGGTCCATATAAAAATAACGGGTTATGCTGTGAAGCACCGGGCTGCGTCAAAACTTTACGACAGGTTTCTGCCGCCATCTGATTGGAACGGCCTTCAACAAACAAGGAAAAGGTAAATAATGGGTTAAGCTGACGCTTACGGTTATTTTTTGAAGACGTCTCTTCTTTTTCTTTTTTTAGACGATTCGGTGCAGACACATGCGGCGTTGACTCTAATGCTGCGGTGGTTGTTGCAGGTTGTTCAGCTGCAGATAAAATTGCACCAGGCCGTGAATCAACCAAAATCTCGACTTTACGTACCCGACCTTCAGACAACTGTTCCGCTAAAATAGAGATCAGTTCTAAATGGTGTTCTTGAATATAGCGTGTCCAATACGGATTCGGTGCATAGAGTTTTAGACTATCACCTGCATCTTCTGCCACTAGTGGGCGTATCCACATTGTATAGACATTTCCTGAAAGCTCTTGTCGCAAGCGAGTTAAGCAGTCTGTCCAAAGCATGTGAAACCCCTATTTCAGTCCATTGTACGAAAAAAATAATTCAACCCCGCCTAAGCGGGCAGCCATTCTAACCATCTTATCCACATCTGTCATGAACAAATCAGTCGAAATCGATCAAAAAAACGCAAATTGAGTTTAAATTTAAATTTAAATCACGTGTGGATAAGTTTATCCGCAAGCTGTGGATAAATTGTAGCACAAAGTTATCCACAAACTATCAAAATTATAAAAACATCGTTATCCACAGTGTAATTATTTGTTTTTTAAATCTAAAAATGCGTTTTCCACAGAAAACATCAACACTAATAGTAATAAATTTAAATTTTAAAATTTGAATTTATTTATAAGATCGACCCATTCTGGGGATAACTTGATGGTTGGTTTAAATTCAAATTTAAATTCATAAAAACCAATTCACAAATTTGAGATTGTGGATAAATCTGTGAGTAAACTTGAAGATAACTTAAATAATTAATATATACAATGATTTAGTTTGTGAATATTTTAATTTAAAACTTTCTGACTGATTTCTAATCCTTATATTATCTTGATATATCACAGCCTAGATTTTGAAAGAAAGCGTGTTTTTCATTGACAGCTCAAGCAATGAGCACTAAAATCGCGAACCTTTACTGAAAGATCATTTTTGGAGTTTCGATATGAAACGTACTTTCCAACCTTCTGAGTTGAAACGTAAACGCGTTCATGGTTTCCGTGCTCGCATGGCTACTAAAGCTGGCCGTCAAGTATTAGCGCGTCGTCGTGCAAAAGGTCGTCACAGCTTAACTGTTTAATTTCAGTTAAGACTGTCAAGACTTGGGTGTTATGACAACACTTTACGGCTTTAGCACAGATGTGCGAATACACTGTGCTGCCGATTATAAAAGTGTGTTCGATGGTGCGCTTTTTAAAGTGCATCAACCCCATTTCTTATTTCTAGCAAAAATCTCCGAACAGCCGAATAGCCGTTTGGGTATTGTTGTTGCTAAGAAAAAAGTGCGCCGCGCACATGAAAGAAATCGAGTAAAACGACTTGCACGCGAAAGTTTTCGCCTGCATCAACAGCAGTCTAATGTATTAGATATTGTCGTTATGCCAAAAATGGGCATAGAGGCGGTACCGAATGCAGAGTTGCATCAGCAATTACAATTTGCTTGGCAAAAATTGCAGCGCCTTGCAAATAAGCATAAAAAAATAGCTACCTCCCCACAAGCGTAGAGATGACCAATGGTTCGTTTACTGCATTGGCTCATTCGTTTCTATCAGATTGCGATTAGTCCTTTATTGGGACCACGCTGTCGTTATATTCCAACATGTTCTCAATATTCTTTGGAAGCAGTCCATCAACATGGTGCTGTACGTGGAGTGTGTCTAGCTGTTCAGCGTATTTGCCGTTGTCATCCTTGGGGCGGTTCAGGCTATGATCCTGTTCCATCAAAAGCAATTCGTTTTATTTCATTTCAGCAAATAGATTCTCAAACGCGTCACGTTGCTGTACCCTTTCGTGAACGTTTATTGAACCAAAATCACTCTAACCACTTGGGGTAATACCTATGCAACAATGGGCCAGGATTGCAATTCTAGGGGCCATGTTTGTTGTCGCATATTTGCTCATTTTGGCTTGGCAGAAAGATTATGGACATGCGGAACAAAAACCTCAGCAAAATGCTGCGGTGGTAACGCATGAAGTATCTGCCGATTTGCCAAATGGCCAGACAGCTACGGCTGCTACTGATGTGCCGCAAGCAAATAATGCTGCTACACAACAAACAACAGATGCCACTGCACCTGTTAGTCAACAGTTAATTTCAGTACAAACTGACCTTTACCATCTTTGGATTAATCCAAAGGGTGGCGATATTGTTCGTATTGAATTACTCAATCATGACAAAAATAAAGACAGCGACGAACCGTTTGTAATGCTTGAAAGCGATGCAAAACGTACTTATGTTGCTCAGTCTGGCTTAATTGGTCTTAATGGCCCTGACAGCAATCCGAAAGGACGTCCAACCTATGAGATTGAAAAATCTTCATATACGTTAAATGACGCAAAAGCTGTGAAGGGTAAAGATGGCCAAATAGCAAAAGTTTTGTCAGTACCAATGGTTTATAAAACAGCAGATGGTGTAGAGGTTATTAAAACCTTTAACTTCACTGAAGGTGAATACCCTGTTGTCGTGAATCATAAAATCGTGAACCGCAGTGCTCAGAACTGGCAAGGTCAGATGTTTGGTCAGCTTAAACGCGACAACTCTGAAGATCCAGGTAAATCTGATCAAGGTATTTTCACTTTAGGTACATTCCTTGGTGGTGCATGGGGTTCGCCTGAAGAACATTACAACAAACTTAAATTTGCCAACTTCAATGAAGAAAAATTGAATGTTGAAGCAACTGGCGGTTGGGTTGCAATGGTTCAGCATTACTTCGTGAGTGCGTGGATTCCTGGACAGATCAAATTAACGCAAGCCAATGGTCAACCGTATGCTGCGAAACTTGAGTCACGTAAATCTACTGATGATATGAACATTATTCAGTTCACTTCACCTGCAATCAATGTTCCTGCAGGAACTGTGGCAGAAGTAGATGCAACGTTCTATTCAGGTCCAAAAATTCAATCTGAATTGAAAGAATTGGCGGTTGGTTTAAACCAAACTGTAGATTACGGTTGGTTATGGCCTATTGCGAAATTATTGTTTGTCGGTCTTGAGTTTTTCCACGGTTTAGTGGGTAACTGGGGTTGGTCAATTATTCTATTGACCATTCTTGTGAAACTGATCTTGTGGCCTTTGTCATCGAAGAGCTACCGCTCTATGGCGAAAATGCGTGTGATTGCACCTGAAATGCAACGCATGAAAGAAGAGTTCGGTGAAGACCGTATGCGCTTCTCGCAAGAAATGATGGCATTGTATAAACGTGAACAAGTAAACCCACTATCAGGTTGCTTGCCGTTATTGCTCCAAATGCCGATCTTCCTTGCTTTGTACTGGGTATTGATGGAGTCTGTTGAACTTCGTCATGCGCCATGGTTAGGTTGGATTCAAGATTTATCTGCGATGGATCCGTGGTTTATTTTGCCGCTATTAATGGGCTTAACCATGTTTATTCAGCAAAGTTTGAACCCACAACCGGCTGATCCAATGCAGGCGAAAGTCTTCAAAATCATGCCAGTGATCTTTACGGTATTTATGTTGTTCTTCCCTGCGGGCCTTGTGCTTTACTGGATCTGTAACAACAGTATTACTATTCTTCAACAAGGTTTGATTAACAAATCTGTTGAAAAAGAACGTTTAAAACGTGAAGCGGCTGACTCAGCAAACTAAGCATTGCTGATGGGCTGAATAAATCCGCTTAAGATGGTAATCTTAGGCGGATTTTTCTTTATCTGTCGTTTGAAAATTTTTAGGTGAATTTTATGTTAAACCGAACCACCATCGCAGCAATTGCCACACCGCCGGGTCGTGGTGGTGTCGGCGTGATTCGCCTGTCTGGTCCCCAATCTTATGCCATTGCAGAAGCATTAACGCAGCAATCCCTGCCTGAAGCACGTTTTGCTGGTTTCCGTAAGTTTTTTGATGCATCGAATGAAATCATGGATGAAGGTTTGGTGATTTGCTTTCCAAATCCGCACTCTTTTACGGGGGAAGATGTGGTGGAGCTTCAAGGTCATGGCGGCCCCGTTATTCAAAATGCATTATTGGCGCGGTTACTTGAATTGGGCGCTATTGCTGCAAAAGCGGGCGAATTTTCAATGCGCGCCTTTGAAAATGGCAAAATGGACTTGGTGCAAGCCGAGGCGATTGCTGATCTGATTGATGCCACCTCACAAGCAGCGGCACGTTCAGCGGTACGTTCATTACAAGGTGCCTTTTCGAGCAAGGTCAATACGGTGTTAGAAAAACTTATCCATTTGCGTTTGCATGTGGAAGCAGCGATTGATTTTCCTGAAGAAGAAATCGACTTTTTGGCGGATGGTAAGATTTTGGGTTTATTGGATGAAGTGGCAAGCTCGGTCCATGCTGTACAGCAGTCTGCTCGTCAAGGTCAGCTACTACGTGAAGGTCTACAAGTGGTGATTGCCGGTAAACCCAATGCAGGTAAGTCTTCTCTACTCAATGCTTTGGCGGGTGTTGAACGTGCGATTGTGACGGATATTGCCGGTACGACACGAGATGTTTTACATGAAAAAATCAGCCTCAATGGTTTGCCGATTACCTTGACCGATACCGCAGGTTTACGTGAAACCGGTGATATCGTCGAAAAAGAAGGGATTCGCCGCGCAATTAAAGAAATTGAGCAAGCTGACTTGTTACTTTTGGTCTATGACTTGAGTCAGGGCGAAGATCCACTACAATTGGCTCAAGCGTACTTTGCCGATCATATTGAACCGAAGCGGTTGATGTTGATTGGTAACAAATGCGATTTGACGGGATCTACCGCGGAAATTACCGATTTAAACGGTTTTCGACATATTCGGGTTTCGGCTAAACAAGAAACTGGCGTTCAAGCGCTTATTGATGCGATTACAGCGCATGCAGGCTTTCAACCAGAGGAAGATACCTTTATTGCTCGAACACGCCATTTAGACGCAATGAAGCGCACTCAGCGCTATCTTGCAGAAGCACGTGAGCAGTTGGTGGTTTATCATGCGGGTGAGTTGGTAGCTGAATCTCTACGTTTGGCGCAAAATGCCTTAGGTGAAATTACGGGCGATTTCAGTGCGGATGATTTGCTTGGGAAGATTTTTGGATCGTTCTGTATCGGCAAGTAATAAAACGATTGAGCTCCTCATTTCACCTATGAATAGATTCATCCAAAGCACGATATTCGAAAACATCGTGCTTTTTTTACATCGTTTAGCGTGGGTTTGAGCCAAAAATGATTTTAAAGATTGTTCTCAGCACATCTTTTATTTTCATCCCATAAAAAGGATTGATTGCTGCTCTTTTTGAAGCTGCTTCAACTTTGACTTTGAGTGTTGCATAGTCTGGAAATTGTTGCTGTTGCGAGGATTTTTCCACCGCTGACAAAATATCAATTAAAAAAGCACGATTGATTTTTGAACTTAATGGAATGGATTGATACCACTGTTTTTCAAAGCGACGTTCTAAAAAGATATCGGGAATTTCGGGGCTAGTGGCATAAAACATGGCTTTGGTGCGCATACATTTACTGCATTGACCACAATTTTTTGGTCGAGCCCTATAGTCCACACAAATCGACAGGGTTTGTAAATCTAAGTCAGATTGGCTTAAAAATGCGGTTTTTTGTGATCGCGTGACATCATCGTCGAGGGTGATTAAGACCCCAGATCGGTTCTTCATCAATCGGTTGGATGCCGTATTTGAGCCATAGGGATGAACGAATAATTGTTGATCTAAACGGTAATCGGCTGAAATTCGATATTGCTGGTAATGTTCAAAAATCGAAGCGCAGGAAAACAGCGAAAAGATATGTGTGACATGCGAACCTTTAGGGTTACAGCCATATTTACTGTACAGCGTGTAAGCATCGGTTTTTACCACGCGACTTTGCTTAAAAACTTGGCTTCTAAAGTCATGGGTCTGATCCATTAAAGCCTGAAATTTTTCATGGTCATTAAATTTATAATCCATTCCATGCACAGTGAGACAATCAGAGTCTTGTCCATTTTCAAGAAAAGCTTTGTATGTACTATATGTGGAGTCAATTCCACCGCTAAAAAAGCTTAAATTTTGAGTGGTTTGGTTTGCCGGTGGTGTTTGGATAATCGATGCAGCACTGAGCATGACTGGTTGATATAAATCAGGCAACCAAGCGGCCCAGACAGTTGAAACCTCCCGTGCGGAGTGGAGGGTTTGTATTGAAATAGGTCCTTCTATATGCAGCGGGATGCCAAGGCGCATGGCAATGGGTAAAAAGCCCCAAACGATAAAATCATAGGTTTCTAATTGCGGTAAGGATTCAAACGGTAAAATATAGTGAATATTCCCGTATTCGCTGCTGGCGATGATTTGATTTTCCGCAGTGTTAATTTGACATTGAATTTTTAGCATTTTTTTAAATTTTTGAATCACATCACACAAGATCTTAATTTAATTGGATTGATTTTTATAGGGTTTCTTAATTGTTTTTGGGTTTAAGAAGCACCCCATACAAGATGCTTATTGAATAAGTTCAGTGGTTAATTGGTGTTAAGACTGCGGTGCCAAAGCAATAAGCCGATACACAATAAACCTACGCCCATACAAAAACCTAAAACACCGACGATCAAGCCGAAATGATCAGATAAATAGCCGGCTGCAATAATTGGAATAATGGTGCCTAGATATCCAATAAATAAATAGGTCGAGATCACTGCAGCACGGTTTTGATTGTTGGTCATTTGATGAACTAAGCCAAATGCGCCTAAAAGCCCTAGACCATGCCCTACACCGACTAAAATATCGCTAATAAAAAACAATGCACTCCAGTGTTGGGTCATACATAGCGCAAGGAGCGTATAGCTCAGTATTAACACTATTAAGCCGGCATTGACACATTTTGCAGAAGGAATCGATTTCGCCATAAATTGCACGACAGCGGAAACCAGCAAGATACTTGCAATGGCACTACCACTGACCAAAGGGCCATGCCATGGGATCGCATCTTTGACGAAAGAGGGTGCGAGTGATGCAAATAAGCTGAAGGAGCCAAAGGCACAAAAGGCAGTCAGTCCAGCGATATAAAATCGTGAATGATCACGCTTTTCAGGCAATTCCAAATGTGGTGCCACTGAAAAAGGCTGTGGCTCAAAATTCGGTGTGCGAATAAAAAATAACCATATTAAACACGCCAACCCCCCAAAGATCACAGGGATATAAGGGGTGACTAAAGGCTGTTCCGAAAATTGGGCAATCACTCCACCAATAAATGGGCCAAGACCAAAACCAATCACGGTAATGATTGAACTCAACTGTGGAGCATTATTTTTATGCGGTTCAGGAATGGTATAGACCAAACCAAGCATGGCTGAGGTGCTGATTAAACCCGAGGCAATCCCGATAATAAAGCGCCCGATAGATAACCACAGCGCATTACTGGCAAACACCGACAAGCTTAAACCTAAGATGATGCACGCCATACCGATTTGCAGGGTTCTTAAAAAACCAAAACTATTACTGGTACGACCTAAAAACAGCAAGGTCGCTAGGCAACCAAACATGTAGGCAACAAAGATATAGGTGATATGACTCGGCAGCAGTCCCCAAAGTTGTTGATAAATGGGATACAGAGGACTAGCTAGCGCTGTACCAATAGTGCCCATACAGAGTGCAAGGCTCACCATGATAAACGGTCGCCAAGAGGGAGATGTGGTCATTTTAAAGTCGCAGAGGTACAGTCAATAGGGTCAATATTGTGCTGTATGAGAAAGACGGAAATATGGGCTCAGTTTAATGCCGATTTTTTTCCATGGTCAAATCACATTTGTAACTTTATCCATAGCGTTTAAGCAGTTTTACAAATTCTTCCAGTTCTGCTTCATTGATTTCAGCATCTTGAGGTAATACATGATGGCGTAAATGTGCTTCGATTAATTCATTCATTAATCCATTTACAGCACCTTTGATGGCCGCAACCTGTTGTAAAACCTCGATACACCCTGCTTCGGGTTGCTGTAAAGCCAGTTCGACCGCATTGACCTGACCTTGTAGACGTTTAACCCGATTTAAAATCTTTTTGTCCTGATGTAAATGACTCAACACTTTCTCCCGAAAATAAATATACTATGGGGGAGTATATTTAAACATAGAACCTAATGAAAACTTCCCCATCCATCCGAATTCATCATCACCAATTTGATGAAGGTAATCCACTCGCACAAAAACGGATCTTAATTGCCACCATTTTAACGGCAGTCATGATGTTGTTAGAAGTCATTGGCGGATGGATTTTTAATTCGATGGCATTATTGGCTGATGGTTGGCATATGAGTTCACATATGTTGGCATTAGGCTTGGCCTATTTTGCCTATCGTGCGGCACGCCACTATGCCCAAGATGCTCGTTTTAGTTTTGGGACTTGGAAAATTGAAATTTTAGCGGGCTATAGCAGCGCGATATTATTGATGGTCGTTGCTGCATTTATGGCCTTTCATTCGGTGGAACGCTTATTCAACCCGGTCCAAATTCATTATAACGAAGCAATCCCTATTGCGATTTTAGGTCTGGTGGTGAACTTGATCTGTGCTTGGTTATTGCATGATGACCATCACCATCACCATCACCATCACCATCACCATCACCAGCATAGCCATGAGGAGCAGCATGATCATCATCACGATCTCAATCAGAAAGCAGCCTTCATGCATGTGGTTGCTGATGCGGTGACTTCGGTGTTGGCGATTGTGGCTTTATTTGCTGGAAAATGGATGGGCTGGGGATTTTTAGATGCGCTATTGGGGATTGTTGGTGCAGTGCTTGTCGGTAAGTGGGCCATTGGCTTGATGAAAGAAACAGGACAAACATTACTGGATGCGGAAATGGATCACCCTGTCGTTGATGAGATCCGAGAGGTTTTAATGCAATTGCCTGTCGACGTCGATGTGACCGACTTACATGTGTGGAAAGTGGGTAAAGGTCAGTTTTCATGTATTGTGGCTTTAGAAACCAGTCAGGCATTGAACGCCGATGAAGTGCGTCAAGCGCTGTCGATTCATGAAGAAATTGTGCATGTGTCTGTTGAAATTAATTCACCTGATGCAGCTTAATATGTTCCACGTGAAACGGCATGTAGCTATTGCGTAATGAACTGAAAAAAGCCCAAGACTTTCACGTGTTAAGGCTTAGAATGCTGAATCAATTAAATGTTGAAGTTGTTCGGTCTATGTTGAAAAAAATATGTGCGTTGGCGTTGAGTACCACCCTTTCGACTTTTGCTTTAGCAGATGCGGCACAGGTTCAAAAGCTCTTGGTAGAAAAGCACCCCAGTTTAAAAATTGAAAATATTCAAAGTACCGAAATGCCGGGCATATATAGTGGCTTTGTTGAAGATCAAGTTTTGTATTTGAGTGAAAATGCGGATTATGTGATCGCAGGTTCTATGATTCGTTTAAAAGATCAAAAAAATCTGACCAAACAATTGATCCTCAGTCAGCAAAAAACTGAGTGGAATAAACTTCCATTACAAGATGCGATTAAAACAGTCAGGGGGAATGGGAAGCGCCAAATCGCGATCTTTTCTGACCCAAATTGCCCATATTGTAAGAAGCTTGAAGTAGAGCTGGCAAAACTCAATGATGTGACCATTTATACTTTTATCACAGCCATAAAACCGCAGTCATTGGGGCCATCGAAGCAGATTTTTTGTGAGTCAAACCCTGCTATGGCCTGGGATAATTTAATCAATAAGGGAATTCAACCGAAGTCAGCGAAAAGCTGTGCAAACCCCATTGATCGAAATTTAAAATTAGCAAAAAGCTTAAAACTAAGTGGTACACCGGGAATCGTCTTTGCCAACGGTTCGATCTTAACCGGTGCATATCCTGCTGCTGAATTAGAATCGATGTTAAAAGAGATCAAATAATTTCAGCTGTACGGCATGAATAAAATATAGAAAAAATACCCGTCTATAGGCGGGTATTTTAATGGTGCTATAAAAATTAGACGCGGGTTTTTTTCGTTACAAGGTTATAGATAAACAACACGATGATCGCACCAATGACGGAAGCGATAAATCCAGCGGCAGAATTTTCTCCATATAGACCTAATAAACGTCCGCCATAGGTCGCAAGTAAGGAACCTGCTATCCCGAGCAGGGTGGTCATAATGAAACCTGCTTTGTCATCTCCAGGATGGATCGCACGTGCAATTAAACCAGCAATAAAACCAACAACAATCGCAACAATGAGTGACCACATAGTAACTCTCCTTTTGTTATCATGTATTTGTTTTTTACGACATGTTCAATCTTTATCTTTAATCAAAACTGCGCTGAGCTATAGCCTAAACATGCAAAAAACTGTTGTTTTTTTGTTCAAAATAACCCAAAAAATAAAAAAAAGTGGCCTTCGGCCACTCTTAAGTATCTGATCTTGCTTAGAGACCAATTTCGCCAATAAATGGAATATGACGATATTTTTGATCATAGTCCAAACCATAACCCACGATAAATTTATCTTCGACTTCAAAACCTAAAAATTTTACTTCGAGTTCAATCTCACGACGTGAAGGCTTGCTAACCAAAGTACAAAGCTCGATTGAATTTGGATTGCGCGTCTGTAAAATTTCTAAAACTTTGCTTAAGGTATTGCCTGAATCGATAATATCTTCAACCACCAAGACATCTTTATCTTTAATGTCGCCGTCTAAGTCTTTTAAGATTTTTACATCACGAGTAGATACGGTCCCACCGCCATAACTTGAAACGGTCATGAAGTCGAGTTCATGCGGTTTTGAAATTGCGCGGCAAAGGTCAGCCATAAAAATAACAGAACCGCGTAAAAGACCGATTAACACCAACTCTTTGTCGCTGTTAGCATAGTGTGCATCAATTTTTGCGCCAAGCTCTTTCACTTTAGCTTGAATTTCTTCAGTGGAAATCAGTACGCTCATTTGAACAGACATGGGTAGATACCTAAAAAAGCAAATCAAAAAATAAAAAAGGTGTTGACTTGCAACACCTCTAAAGATGAACCAATTTTAATACATCTGGCTTGCAGATGCATCTTTTTTGCCGTTGAAAATGTAATCAGTTTTTCTTGGAAGTGCTGTCACGCTTGAGTAAGCACAAACAAGCGACGGCAATCAGTCCAATTTTCAACGCTGTTTTTCGTCTCGGTCGATCCATTTTATGCTTTGACATACGCACATTGTCCATACACATAGGTGGCATGGATATTACGATCATCACCCATCAGCATCAGGGCAAATAAAGCATCTTCCAGATTTTTGGCACGTTGTTGACGTAGGGCTTGTAAAGCCGTGGCTTTTAAATCGAGCACCACAAAATCTGCTTCTTTGCCCAAATCAAAGTTTCCAAGTTTGTCCTCTAGGTCTAAGGCTTTTGCTCCCCCTAACGTTGCATGGTACAGCGCTTCAAATGCGGACAGTTTATCGCCTTGAAGTTGTTGAACTTTGTAGGCTTCATTGATGGTTTGTAGTTGGTTAAATGAGGTGCCTGCACCAATGTCTGTGCCTAAGCCGACTTTCACCTGTTTTTCCCATGTTGTCTTTAATGGAAATAAACCACTGCCTAAGAACAAATTCGAGGTTGGACAAAACGCAATGGCAGAGTTGGTCTGATGCATACAGTCCCATTCGGCATCTTCCAAATGCACGCAGTGCGCAAACACGGAACGTGATCCGGTCAGACCATAATGATGATAAACGTCTAAATAGCCGTTTTGCTCAGGGAATAATGATTTGACCCACGCGATTTCATTTTTATTTTCACTCAAATGCGTATGTACATAGACATCAGGATACTCGGCTTTTAGCTCCCCTGCCCGTGTCAATTGCTCAGGCGTTGAGGTTGGGGCAAAGCGAGGAGTGATGGCATACAGGTTACGGCCCTTGCCATGCCACTTCTCAATCAGTGCTTTGGAGTCGTTGTAGCCACTCTCAGCTGTGTCACATAATGCTTCAGGGGCATGTCGATCCATCATGACCTTACCGGCAATTAAGCGCATCTGATGCTGTTCTGCAGTTTTAAATAAAGCATCGACCGATTGTGGATGAACGGTACAAAAAACAAGAGCTGTTGTGGTTCCGTTTTTGAGTAACTCGTTTACGAAGAACTGTGCAATTTGCTCTGCATAAGCCGGATCTTCAAATTGGATTTCAGTTGGGAAGGTATAAGTATCAAGCCATTCCAATAGCTGTTCACCATAAGCCCCCATCATTTCCGTTTGTGGATAATGAATATGGGTGTCGATGAAACCCGGAACAATCAATTGATCTGGATAATGTTGTACTTCAACCTGATTTGGGAGATGGTGTTGGCCCTCAGACCATGGACCGAACCATTGAATTTTTCCGGCTTGCGTAATTAGCAAACCATCTTCGAAATAGCGCACTTGGTCGTGAATTTCACGTGCTTGGGCAACTGTATTCTGAATATCTAGAAAGCGACCACGGATCGCTGTAGATGCGATAACAGAAGACATGACATACCTGCAGTTTAGAATTTTTTCGGTTGATTGTAGCCCAATTTGGTTCAAAATACCGTTAGAGTAATTGTGAAAATGTGTTCTAAAAAATAGAACAACTGTTTATGAGTGATTCTGTTTTTTTGTTCATTGTATTTGATTTGAATAATACAAAAGCATTGAGCCGTGTACATTGCACGACGTATGAATAAAGACTTACAGGTGCAACGCTTGCTATATTGATCTCAAGAGCGCCCTTTAAAAAAGAGAATGAGCCCTTTAATGCACATGCGTTATTCAGACCAATTAAAACATGACCTATTTCAGCATCAAGGCATCATGCAGATTTTACATGCCCTGTATGCCATAGATACACAGGCTTATTTGGCTGCAGGCGTGGTTCGTAATTTGATTTGGTCACAGCGACATCAACAACTCTATGTACTGGAAGGAACAGAAGTCGATGTGATTTATTATGCGGAACATGATGATGGAACACAGGGTCAAAGGATTCAACAACAGATGCAGTTGAATTTTCCTCACATTCATTGGGATGTTACCAACCAAGCGACAGTACACCAGTGGTATCGCTTGGAAAATGGCGAGCAAATACAGGCGCTCAAGTCGATTGAGCATGCCCTATCGTTGTGGCCAGAAACTGCTACTGCCATCGCTGTTAAATTGGATGATCAACAACAAATACAGCTGATTGCTCCTTTGGGCTTAGATGATTTATTTGAGTTAAATGTCCGCTGGAACCCACGTTTAGTCAGTCAGGCGACTTTTTTGCAGCGTGTGCAGCAAAAACAATTTTTACAACGCTGGCCGAAACTCAAACTCTTGATGACGCCTGAAGCTTAGTCCAAGTTTTCGTTGCAGAATAAAAAAGCCTTCTCGAAAGAAGGCTTTTAATCATCTAAGTGTTTTAAAGCGTGGTTTGATGGTACTTCTTGCTGTGTCGGATCGATAACCACGCGGTGATGGTTAAGGTCACCACAATAAAGCCGAGTGAAATCCAAATTGGCATGTGGAACACATCGAGCAATAGCATCTTAGCGCCAATAAATACCAGGATAATGCCCAGACCATATGGTAAGTAATGCATTTTCGATGCAGCACCGGATAAGAGGAAGAACATAGCACGTAGACCTAAAATCGCCATTAAGTTTGCAGTCAGTACAATGAACGGGTCAGAGGTAACCGCAAAGATCGCTGGGATTGAGTCCACCGCAAAAATGACGTCCGATGCTTCAACCAAGATCAACACTAAAAAGAGCGGCGTTGCCCACAAGACACCATTTTGACGAACAAAGAATTTATCTTCATGCATCTGAGGGGTAATACGCATGTGTTTACGTAGCCACTTCAAAATCGCCATATCTTCGATATCTTTATCTTCTTCGTCTTGGCCTTTAAGGAATTTAAAGCCGGTATACACCAAGAACGCACCGAAGAAGTACAGCACCCAAGAGAATTCTTGAACGAACCATGCCCCAATAAAAATAAAGATGGTACGCAGTACAATTGCGCCGAGGACACCGTAGAGCAACAGTTTACGTTGCAAAGCCGGTGGAATGGCAAAGGCAGCAAAGATCATGAGCCAGACAAAAACGTTATCAATTGCGAGTGATTTTTCCAGCAGATAACCAGCGAAATATTCCATGACTTTGGTGTTTGCAACAGCGACACCAGCGGTTTGCTGTAAGTAGAGCCACAATGCACCACCGAATAAGGTAGCCACAGAGACCCATGCAATACTCCAATAGGCAGCGGTTTTGACTTTGATTTCTTGGCCTTTGTTATTTTTAAAGCCTAAAAAGTCGATGAGTAGCATGATGGTGACTAAACCGAAAAATGCCAGATATAGCCATAAAGAGCCAATCGTTTCCATGTGTATTCTCCACATCTAACAACCAGCCATAAAAAAACCTCGACCAGTTGCCAGACGAAATAAAACGCCTGAGACAACATGATCAAGGTCTCGCCTACATCGTACTGTAATGATTTTCAGCAGCGATGCTCAGATACCGACTTTTTGCAAAGTGTAATGACGATATTCTGACACGTAAAACAAGGTTTACGTTTGGAGGAGGCTACTCCCCTTGTTCAAATTTTGTTTTGGACACTGTCCAAATATGCGGCAAAGCATGACAGTTTTTAGTTCAAAGTGCAATCAGCAATTTACGAATTCATTTAATGTGCCACAGGAGGGTTAAAATCACCACGGTGTACCAACGCTAAGGCTAAAAGTGTGCCGATCACCGCGATGATTCCTCCGATCACGCCAATATAACTCAAACCGAAATGTACGCTGACCATGCCGCCCAAGAGTGCGCCACCGCCAATCCCAACATTATAAAGTCCTGAATAGATAGCCATGGCGACATCGGTGGCATCGGATGCGAGAAGCAGCGTTTTTGACTGTAATGCGAGACCAAATCCAATGATACTCATGCCCCACAATAAGCACACTGCACTTACACCTGCAAAACTCAAAGAAACAGGAAGCAACAGCAGCATCGATAAAGCCAGTGTGGCTGTACTTAAAGGAATCGCAACTTTGGGATATTTCCCACCAAATTTTCCAAAGAGATAAGAACCTAGAAAGCCTGCTGCACCAAAGATTAATAACAACGTGGTGGTTTGCATGGAGCTGAATGCAGCAATGTTGAGCGAAAACGGTTCGATATAGCTATATGCGGTAAATTGCGCGCTAATGACGATAATGGTTAATGCAAAGACCATCATTAAGCTTGGACGGCGAATAAACTGTTTTAGGCTGCTCAGCGAGCCAGAGTTCAAACTCGGCAGTATCGGCAGCGTTTTGGCTAAAATTAGGCAAACGATACTTGCGCCAATGCCAATCAGAGCAAAGGTATTTCGCCAACCATAGGCTTCTCCGACCATACGCCCAAACGGAATACCGAGAACCATTGCCAAAGCTGTGCCTGTGGCTAAAAGTCCCAAGGCTTGAAATTCTTTGCCTTTCGGCGCAACACGAACTGCCAGTGATGCGGTAATGGACCAAAAAAGTGCATGCGAGAAAGCAATGCCAATTCGACTGAGCAATAAAGTATTAAAGCTCCATGCGAAATACGACAGAATATGGCTGACAATAAACACCATAAATAAGCAAATCAGGAGTGAACGACGTTCAATATTTTTGGTCAATAACATGATCGGCAAAGAAATCGGCGCAACCACCCATGCATAAAGCGTAATCATGATGCCGACATCGGTCGCGGCTAAGCTAAAGGTTTTGCCAATATCGCTGAGCAACGCGACAGGTACAAATTCAGTGGTATTAAAAATAAATGCTGCGAAAGCCAAAGCAATCACAGCCGTCCAAGAGCCAGAAGAAGCCGTTTCGGAGGGAGAGGCAGACATGAGTGTCTTCAAATAAATAAAGTGGCTTATTTTACTATGCTCTATACACAAGCAGGAACCGATTTAAGCCCTGTGCATGCGGTTTAAATTAATACAAAAACAACAGAGTTGACCTGCATTACATGCCAATTTATAAAAAAATGGAGGAAATTTAAGATGTTTGTACAACAAGATGATGATCAAAAAAAAGGAGCTTTCTTTGTTGAGCAAGATGGGGAACGTTTGGCAGAGATGACTTACTCATGGGCAGGCGATGATAAATTTATTATTGATCATACCGATGTCAGTGACAGCTTGCGAGGACAAGGTGTTGGACGACATCTCCTCGATGCAGCAGTGAATTTTGCTCGGGAAAAGAACGTGAAAATTATTCCACTCTGCCCTTTTGCAAAATCTGTATTTGATAAAGATGAATCGATTCGTGATGTTCTACGCTAATACGCTAAATTGTATAGCGTGATGTGGATTAATCATTTGGATAAATAAAAACAGCCTAATGGTATGGCGATCAGGCTGTTTTATTTGAAATCCAGTTGTGAAATTGAATTAAGATCGTGATTTATACAGCGATACAACCAAGCATGCTGCAGCAATCAGTAATACAAAGATGGCGATGATATAAAGGTCCATAATAAAAATATCCGGCAAATGTGATTTAATTGTTTTTTAATTAATGTGAAAGGTGTACGGATTTATTATCACCTACAGTTGAATATAGGTCGTTTAAGTTCTGTACCAATCACTTTCTCGTTTGTTACACGGTGTATTTTTTCATAAAAAGGAAGAAAAAACAGTGACTATGCAACATCAAGATAACGGTCAAAAAGGTGAATTTTTTCAGTTAAATGCTGAGGGTGTTCGCATCGCAGAAATGAGTTATCTATGGCGTGATGAACACACCATTGTGGCAAATCACACGTGGGTAGATGATTCCTTACGTGGGCAAGGGGTTGCTCGTGTGTTATTGGATCATTTGGTGGAATTCGCTCGTGATAAACACTTAAAGATTATTCCAACCTGTTCTTATGTAGAGGTGATGTTTCGCCGAGACAAGACATTAGCCGATGTTCAAGCCTAAAAAAGCCCGCGATGCGGGCTTTTCTATCATTATGAAATTTTAAAAAAAACTTAAAAGCTAATTTGTATTTAATTGAGCTTTAATTTTAACAGCGTTGAAGGTGCTTTAAAAAGATTTGGCCAAAACTGCAATAAGATCGAGCAGCTTGATATCCCTAAAAATAAGCTTAAACACATGATATTTAATAATGCAAAGTCATTCAGTACAAAATAAATACTGCCAATAGTCATCATCATCAGTAAATAAATGAGATAGTGAGGAATCACAGTACGCAGTATTATTCCTAAAATAAATGAGCAAATAACAACATTAAAAAAATCTGAAACGCCAAAATTATTCAGTACGATCAAGGCAGCAAAATATACACAAGTGATCGATAAAAAAATGATTAAATTTTTAAGCATGGTCGGCCTCTTTATTCATCTTCAAATGGAAATAATTTCATTGTTTTAATATGTATAAGTTTAAAAAAATGAAGGTGATATCGGTATACGTGATCTTGGTTTTCTGTTGTAAGTTAAAAAGCACATTTGATTAAAAAATATACAAATATTTACTCATCCTGTAGAACTTTCTACGTTAAAATCGTACTAATACTTTAAGAATAAACACAATGATACAACTCTGTTATGCCAGTACACGTGTAGAACAACAATTTGATTTAATACAAGATTTAAGTGATATTTTGGTGAGAGCCCGCAGCTTCAATACCGAACAGCGTATTTTTGGCGTGCTGTACTATGCCGAAGGCCGGTTCTTCCAATGCTTGCAAGGTGAGCAAGCGGCTCTCGAACAGCTTTTTCAGCATATTGCGAAAGATACTCGCCATCGGGATATTGTGCGTTATCCTGATCAAACTATTGATCAAATCGATTTTTCAAAATGGTCGATGAAATATGTCAACCGACATAGTGAAATTGCTAGTTTGTTTCAGCGCTTTGGACATTCAAGCTTTCAACCCGACGTGCTCAATCTAGAACAAATTCAGGCGTTTTTAACAACCTTGTTAAGATTAGAGAATGTTGAACAGCCCGTTAAGCTGGATTTAGGCTATAAAAACCGAGGCTATCAGAATTATTTTTAAGCTGAGTGTGAATAAAAAAAGCCCGCGCATCGGGCTTTTTTTATTTTATCTAGTGGGTTTAGGCTTTTAATGCACTGATCAACTTCTGATGTAAACCACCAAAACCGCCATTCGACATAATCACCACAGCATCGCCCTCGCCTGCCTCGCTTACGATGGTTTGAATGATCTCATCCAGTGAACGAGCCACCACAGCTTTATTCGCAGCAGCTTCAATCACAGGTTGTAAATCCCAATCCAAACCTTCAGGTTGATACCAAATCACTTCATCTGCTAAGCGTGCAGAATGTGCAAGCCCATCTTTATGGCTACCCATGCGCATGGTATTAGAACGTGGCTCGATTACCGCCCAAAGCTTACGTTCACCCAAGCGCTTACGTGCACCTTCCAGTGTGGTATCAATTGCAGTTGGGTGATGTGCAAAGTCGTCATAAACTTCAACGCCACGTACAGTACCCAAAAGCTCCATACGACGTTTTACACCGCCAAAGTTCGAAAGCGCCTCACACGCTGCTTCAATCGAAACACCGACATGTTCAGCCGCAGCAATGGTTGCTAAAGCATTGGCTACGCTGTGTTGCCCAGTCATGTTCCATTTGACTTCGCCTTTTACCACACCGTGTTGTAATACTTTGAAGTGAGAACCATCGTTCGATAGTTGTTCTGCGTACAGTTCAGACTTTTCATTGGCATCTAAAGATGTACGCACTACAGGTGTCCAGCAGCCCATTTCCAAGACTTCATCAATATTTGTTTCAGTGATGGGCGCAATGATACGGCCTTCACTTGGAATAGTACGCACTAGATGATGGAATTGCTTTTGAATCGCAGCCAAGTCTTCGAAGATATCGGCATGGTCAAATTCAAGGTTATTTAAAATCGCTGTTTTAGGATGGTAATGCACAAACTTAGAACGTTTGTCGAAAAATGCCGAATCATATTCATCGGCTTCTACACAGAAATATTCACCACCGCCTAAACGTGCGCTTTCACTAAAGCCTAAAGGTACTCCGCCAATCAAGAAACCTGGGTTTAAACCCGCTTGATCGAGCACCCATGCCAACATGGTTGTGGTTGTAGTCTTGCCATGTGTGCCTGCAACGCCTAAGACATGTTTGCCTTGTAGGACGTGGTCTGCAAGGAACTGTGGGCCAGAAATATAAGGCAGGCCTTCGTTCAGCATGTATTCCACTGCATCAATGCCACGTTTCATGGCATTGCCGACAATCACGAGATCTGGATGTGGTTGAAGATGGCTACGGTCATAGCCTTGCATTAAGGTAATGCCTGCATTTTCCAATTGGGTAGACATTGGTGGGTAAACGTTTTGGTCTGAACCCGTGACCTTATGTCCTAAATCACGCGCCAAGAGTGCCAATGAACCCATAAAGGTGCCACAAATACCCAAGATATGCAGATGCATTCGTTCTAACTCCACTGCTTTTATCGACACATCACTTTGTTATTGTGGTGTTGTCATTATAGATTTGGTTGAAAAGGTTAATTTCATTTGAGAGCAACCATAGCAAGGGTCTTAGGGAAAAGATAGATTTTTTTGTATGAGATCGTGCAAAAAGATTGAGCTCGTAACTGATCAAATGTACGCAATTTTCTTGAGGATAAAAACACGGAAAATAGGCGCGAAATCGTGATGAAAAACGTACAATATGCGCAAATTTTTGCGATCTTGATTGCTTATGTCACTTGCCCTGTTTTTATTGATTATTTCCAACTGTTTTATGACTTTGGCCTGGTATGGGCATTTGAAGTTTTTACATGATGCACCGCTTTGGCAAGCGATTTTATTTGGATGGGCGATCGCGTTACTCGAATACAGTTTTATGATCCCAGCAACGCGACTGTTGGCCAAACATGGGTGGTCTTTGGGTCAAATGAAAATCACACAAGAAGTCGTGACGCTATTGGTCTTCGTTCCATTTATGATTTTCCTTTTTAAACAACCCTTTAAGTTGGACTATTTGTGGGCAGGTTTATGCCTTTTTGGATGTGTCTATTTCGTGTTTCGCAGTGCTTAACTGATCCAATGCTGCATGGCTCTGATCATTTAAGTGAGGCGTGTTTGCAGGCATTTTTGAGGACTTTACTAAACTCACGGTCTCGTGGAGTGGGATCTTCATAGTCAAAGGCATAATCACTCTCACTGGTCAGTACAGTCATTTGACCGTCTGCTTCAAAGTTCATGAGAGCAAAACCATAGCTTTGGTCATCACAATAAACACGATATTCTGAAATTGAATACATTTTATCGCGGCCATCATCTGCTTTGTAATAGCCTGTCATCTTGACCGGCTTACGTTCATCAATGATCGATTTTCCGGTGACTAAAAATTTTTCGTGGATGTAGCCATTACTCTTAATTTGGCCGTTATAGCCTTTTTGTTGCTGTAAGAGGTTAAAGTCTTTTTCAAATTGGCTTGTATTGAGTTGAACGAGTTGGGCAAAACTCGGAGAGCTTAGGGCTAGAGTAAGTAGGATAAACATCTGTTTCATGTTTAAAGTGTCTTATAAATATTGATTTAATAAAAGTTTTTATAAAATTGAAAAAAATAAAAATATTTTCATCAAAATATTATGGAGTTTTCTCTTTAAAGACAACCGTTAAATTTTATTGAGATGAATTTTCAGTCTATAATATGGGGCTCTTATTAAAGCTTGGCTCTAGTCGAGATTTACTCTCTCTTACTTTAATCTCTGGAAACATTGCAATGAATGCGGCCGCTTCACAAGACACTCCTCTCGTTGGAATTATCATGGGTTCTCAATCGGATTGGGCAACGCTAGAAAACACTGCCAATATGCTGAAACAGCTTGGCGTCCCATTTGAAGCGGAAGTTGTATCTGCACACCGAACTCCAGATCGATTATTCGAATATGCTGAAACCGCACGTGATCGTGGTATTCAAGTGATTATTGCCGGTGCTGGCGGTGCAGCGCATTTACCAGGTATGTGTGCAGCCAAGACTGACCTACCTGTACTTGGTGTACCGGTAAAATCATCAATTTTAAACGGCGTGGATTCATTACTGTCTATCGTGCAAATGCCAGCAGGTATTGCAGTTGGTACTTTGGCGATTGGCCCAGCGGGTGCGACCAATGCAGCGATCATGGCGGCACAAATTTTAGGTTTAACGCGTCCTGAAATCGCAAAAAATGTTGCAGATTTCCGCGCTGCGCAAACCGATAAAGTGGCGAGTAAAAATATTCCGGGTCAAGCTTAATTAAGGGGCATTTCTCATGGATAAAACCATTGGTATTTTTGGTGGTGGCCAGTTGGGTCGCATGATGGCGCAAGCGGCATTGCCTTTAAACATTCAATGCACCTTCTTTGAAGCGAGTACTGAGTGCCCTTCTGCAGCGCTGGGTCCAGTGATTTCGACTCAAGCTGAAAATGGTTTGCAAGATTTCATTCAGAGCGCAGATGTTTTCAGCTTAGAGTTTGAAAATACTCCGTTAGCAGATGTTGATGTGTTGACTAAGAACAAAGCATTGCACCCACCGCGCCAAGCTTTAGCGATTGCACAGCATCGTTTGTCTGAAAAAGCTTTGTTTGATGAATTGGCTATCCCAGTTGCACCTTATAAGGCCGTGACATCTTTCGAGGGTTTACAAGCTGCTGTTGCTGAGTTGGGTTTACCCATCGTACTGAAAACATCGCGTGGCGGTTATGACGGTAAAGGTCAATTTGTGCTACGTAGCGCTGAGCAAATGGATCAAGCATGGGCTGAACTAGGCCCTGCAGGTGAATTGATCGCGGAAAGCTTTGTAACCTTCTCACGTGAAGTCTCAATCATTGCGGTGCGTGGTCAAGATGGTGATGTGAAAACATGGCCATTGGCGGAAAACCACCACCACAACGGCATTTTGTCGCATTCGATTGTGCCTGCACCAAACAGTGCAGACTTACAACCAGTTGCGCAAGATTACATTACTCGCCTGCTCAATCATTTGAATTATGTCGGTGTTTTGACGCTAGAGCTGTTTGTGACAGATAAAGGCTTATATGCCAATGAGATGGCGCCACGTGTGCATAACTCGGGGCATTGGTCGATTGAAGGTGCAGTGTGTTCACAGTTTGAAAACCACATTCGTGCTGTAGCAGGTTTGCCTTTGGGTTCGACTGAAGTTGTTCGTCCAACGGTCATGGTAAACATCATTGGCCAACATCCGAAGTCTGAAGATGTATTGGCACTGAATGGCGCGCATTTGCACCTGTATAACAAAACAGAGCGTGAAGGCCGCAAAATCGGTCACATCACTTTAATGCCGAACGATACTGCTGAATTAACAGCTTTATGCCGTGCTTTGGCGAAAATTTTGCCGAATCCACTGGCACTTAGCGAAGATATGACCATTTAAACCTGTGTTTGAATGATAAAAAAGCGGTCATGCACATGGCCGCTTTTTTTATTGCTGTAGTTCGGGCATCATTGCGCCTCTTTGCAAAATCACACCGTTTATCGCTGAAACGATAAGAAACTATTGATCATAAAGTGTTCGTTCGTTTATAAATATTCTGCGTTAATCTTCGTATTATTTTTTGTGTATCAATAGCCTGTGATGTGTGTGAATCAAAATCAAAAATAACCAAAGCGTTTTGAATTTAAATTGTGTTTTTGAATTCAAACTATGAGTTTGAATTCAAAAAATCCTATACGAAAAAAATGAATTCAAAGTTTATGAATTCAAATTTGAAAAATGAATTCATTTCGCCGTGTTTAAATTTAAAATTTGAATTTAAAAGTTGCTCAGACTTATTGGATCTATAGGGAGTATATTTTAAAACCTATAATATTTTGATTATTAATAATAAAAATGAATTTTTACCCCATTTTGCATTTGTGGATAACTTTTTATGTATGCGATTTATTTTTAAATTTAAAAGTTTTGAATTTAAATTTAAACCACGGTTTGAGCTGGAATGAATTTAAAACTGGGCTGTGGATAACTGTTTTTGAATTCAAATTTTAAAAATGAATTTAAATAAGTAGAAAATATGAATTTAAATTTACGTTTTGAACCTTTAACTTTTGTTTTGAGCTGCTATTGTTAAAACAACAATTTAAATTCAAAAAAGATCTAGGGTATGAAGCATCACTTAGGATTTGTTTTCGGGACTGCTTTATTGGCAATAACTCAGGCAAATGCCGAGTTGATTATTAATGGTCAGTCTGTCAATGCGTCGAGCATGCCTACAACAAGCAGCATTTCACCACAAAATAACTTTCAAGGTTGTTTAGCCAATTTGCGCTCGCAAGCAATGAATGCTGGTGTGAGTGCATCCACTTATGATCGCTATACACAAAATTTAACACCTGATTATTCTGTGATTGAAAAGCTCAACTATCAGCCTGAGTTTTCAACTCCGATTTGGGACTATCTGTCCGGTCTGGTAGATGAAGAGCGTGTACAACTGGGTCAGCAGAAATTGGCGCAGCATCGTGATGTATTAAACCGTGTCGCAGCGGCTTATGGTGTGCCTGCTGAAACCGTGGTCGCGGTTTGGGGTGTAGAGAGTAATTTTGGTGATATTGCGGGTAGCTATCCTTTATTGCAGTCATTGGGCACTTTGAGTTGTGAAGGGCGCCGTCAAAGCTATTTCCGTGGTGAGTTTTTTGCTGCCATGCGGATTTTGCAGCGTGGTGATTTAAATGAATCACAATTGAAAGGTTCGTGGGCAGGTGCATTTGGTCATACCCAATTTATGCCGAGTACCTATGAAGAACTGGCCGTGGATTTTGATGGTGATGGCCGCCGTGATTTGGTGTCGAGTACCGCGGATGCGTTGGCATCTACAGCCAACTTCCTGAAAAAGCGTGGTTGGCAAACTGGTCAGCCGTGGGGCTTTGAAGTCAAAATTCCGGATGGCATGTCGATCAGTGGAGAAAGTCGCCGTAATAAAAAGTCATTAGACAGCTGGATGAATCGTGGTTTGCAGCGTGCCGATGGTACGCCGTTAATTCAAGGCAACCTTTCTGGATCGAGCCAAGCAGGTTTAATGGCACCGGCTGGGGCAAGTGGGCCTGTGTTCTTGGTGTTTAAAAATTTCGATGCAATCTATAGCTACAATGCCGCAGAGAGTTATGCATTAGCGATTGCGCATTTATCCGATCGCTTGCAAGGCAAGGGTGGCTTTAGTACGACATGGCCAACCGATGATCCTGGGACTTCACGTGCGGAACGACGTGAGATTCAACAATTTTTACTTAACCGTGGCTATGACATTGGTAAAGTTGATGGATTAATTGGAGATAAAACCCGTCAAGCCATTCGACAAGAGCAAAATCGACTGGGTTTAAGTCCAACAGGTCGGGCAGGACAGCAGATTTTACGGGCATTTCGTAATGAGCATGCCAAGGCAATGATGAATTAAGTTTGAGCTATGCTTTTTATATAGTAGTCAATATATATAAAAGCTTGTCTATATAAAAAAGGTCTGCAATTGCAGACCTTTTTTATATGTTTTTGACTCTTAAACCGCAGTGATTGTACCTAAGATACGATAGCCAGCAGCACCCGTCACACTTGGTAAATTTGCACTAAGCTGATTGACAAAGCGCATCGCCAACCAAGCAAAGGCCGTCGCTTCCACCCATGTTGGGCTTAAGCCTAAATCTGCGGTACTTTGCACCGTCCATTCATGTTTACGTAGACGCCAACGCAGTTGTTCTAAAAGGTGCGAATTGTATGCACCACCACCACAGACATAGACTTCACCAGTATCCATGTCAGAACGATAAATGGCTTTTTTAATAGCACGTGTGGTGAGTTTCATTAAGGTTGCTTGAATGTTTTCTGGCGTATCTTCGAGTTCGTCATATTCGAGATCTCCACGCCAATCGAGAATCTGTTCATCTAACCATTCTAGATTGAAGTCTTCACGACCTGTGCTTTTTGGCGGTTCTTTAGAGAAAAACTCATGTGCTTGTAAGCGGTCGAGCAGACTGCGAATAGGTTGACCATAAGCTGCCCAGTTCCCATTTTCATCATAGGGCTGACCAGTATAACGTTCGCACCAAGCATCCATTAAAATGTTGGCAGGTCCTGTATCAAAGCCATACACGGCTTCAGGTTGACCTGCAGGTAACATGCTGACATTGGCAATGCCACCCAAGTTTAAAATCACACGGTGAATGGTGTCATGTTGGAAAAGCGCTTGATGGAACGCAGGAACTAAAGGTGCGCCTTGACCACCCGCAGCCATATCACGGCGGCGGAAGTCTGAAATCACCGGGATTTTAGTGAGTTCGGTAATAATATTGGGGTCGCCAATTTGCAGGGTAAAACCATGTTCAGGGCGGTGGCGAATGGTTTGTCCATGTGAGCCAATCGCCTTGATTTGACTTCGATCTAGCTGATTCTTCTCGATCAACTCATTGATGCCATGACCGATCATTTGAGCTAAAGCTACGTCTGCCTTACCCATACGATCAATTTCGTTGTCATCAGGCAAGGTGAGAGCCATTAGTTCATCACGAAGGTCTGGGTCAAAGGGAAGTGTGAGCGTCGCATGAATCTCTAAAGGATCAAAAGAAGCAGCAACAATATCGACACCATCCATGCTTGTGCCGGTCATTACCCCAATGTAGATCGCTGTCATGATGATTCTTAAGCCTGCAATGTGCTGAAAAAGTGTTAGTATATCGCACAAATTGTATAACTGATCTATTTGGATTTTGTGATGTCAAATTTCCTGCCGGCTGAAGAACAACTTGCCCTCATCCAACGAGGCACACATGAGATTATTTCTGAAGAAGATCTTCTTAAGAAATTAAAGCAGAATCGCCCATTAAAAATTAAAGCGGGTTTTGACCCGACTGCACCTGATTTACATTTAGGTCATACGGTTCTGATTAATAAATTAAAAGTTTTCCAAGATTTAGGTCATGAAGTTTACTTCCTGATTGGTGACTATACAGCCATGATCGGTGACCCAACCGGTAAGAGTGCTACGCGTCCACCGTTGTCACGTGAAAAAGTTTTAGAAAATGCTAAAACTTATCAAGAACAAGTGTTTAAGATTCTTGACCCTGCGAAAACTAAAGTTGTGTTCAACTCAGAGTGGTTTGGTCAAAAAACTGCTGCTGACTTGATTCAGTTGGCTTCACAGCAAACTGTGGCACGTATGTTGGAACGTGATGACTTCACTAAACGTTATAACAGCCATCAACCGATTGCGATTCACGAGTTTTTATATCCATTGGTGCAAGGTTATGACTCAGTTGCGCTAGAAGCGGATGTAGAGTTGGGGGGTACAGACCAAACCTTTAACTTGCTGATGGGTCGTACATTACAAAGCCGTTATGACCAAGAGTCTCAAGTGTGCATTACTGTGCCGATTCTTGAAGGTTTAGATGGCGTAAATAAAATGTCTAAATCTTTGGGTAACTATATTGCTGTATTTGATGCACCGGGTGCGATGTACCAAAAAGTGCTTTCAATGCCAGATGATTTGATCGAACGTTACTTTGACTTATTGAGCTTTAAATCGATTGAAGAAATTCAACAGTTGCTTAAAGAAGTGGCTGAAGGTCGTAACCCACAAGAAGTGAAGAAAATTCTTGCACTTGAATTGGTTGAGCGTTTCCATGGCGCAGAAGCTGCGGCAAATGCACACAAAGGTGCAGGTAATTTGATTACTGAAGGTGAACTTCCAGAAGGTACACCAGAAGTGACGATTTCTCGTGGCGCATTTGGTGGTGAGATTTTCATTACTTCTATTTTGCGTGAAGCGGGCTTGACTAAAAATGCAGCTCAAGCAAAAGATGCAATTGGTCGTGGCGCGGTGAAAGTGGATTGGGAAGTGGTTGATGCAGGTTATGCTGTGTCAGAAAACAAAACTTTGATCATCCAAGCGAGCAAAAAAGCGATCGCAAAAGTAACTTTTACCGACTAATAAATTCTTGAATTTTTAGTTAAGTTATTGAATTAAAAGCAGGCTTCGGCCTGCTTTTTTTTACCAATTAATATATTAATAATATAAATAAGCAAATTCAAAAAAAACCTTATAAAAACAACACTTAAATTTTGCCAAATGTGTTGCATTTCTTGAATTTTATGTATAAGATTTATTCATCTAGAGAGATATATACCATCTAGAGGGTACATAACGATAACTCCACTTTTTATAAGTCTCTTCCCCAAGGGACTCTTTTTTTAGTGAAGTAAACAGATAACTATAATAATTACACGATGGATCGACTAAAGATTCAATTCTAAGGGAAAGATTTTGGGAGAGATCTTTCCCTTTTTTATTTGTAAAATTGAGCTATTCCTTTCAAAAGTCACATTTATTTCTGTATTAAAGACTTTAACCGCGCCAAAAAAAAGCCCGATTCAATCGAGCTTTAAAATGTTTCTACTTAGACAGATGTTCATTGAGTTTTATTTTAGGGTTTAGAGCCAAATTGAATGAAGCTTAATTTAGGTAAGATCCGCTTGACTAAAGTCCCGACTAAAAGTGCGGTAATAATGGTGCCTTCACGTACCCCGATGACTTGATGTAAGACCAACCAACTGCTGATAACCGCAATACTGACCAAGACAATGTCGCCATAGGTCTTACAGTTGCCAAAATCAAGGCGATAACGAACAGCAATGGCTTGATAGAGACCTTCTGCGGCTAAGAGGACTAGACTGGCTTTGACCACTAAGCTCACACCTAAAGCGGTAATCAGGCAACTTGCCAAGCAAACCAAGAGTTGAAGTGGGTAACTTTCTATGCTCCAGCCTTGGGTGAGCCACATTAAACCGTCAATAAATGCACCAAATAAAATTCCCACAGGTAATTGCAACCACTGTATCCACTGAAAGCGTGATTTTAAGATCAGCATTTGCAGCAAAATCATGACGATATGCATTAATACTGTTAATGTGCCGACGGTGAGTGGAAAGATATAGCTAAAGCTGTAGGGCACCGAAGAAATAGGGGATGTCCCTAAATTTGAATGTATAGAGAGTACGACACCAAAAGCCAATAATCCTAATCCGCTTAATAGTAAGAATAAGCGTGGAAAAAACTGTGTTGGCATCCTGCACCTAAAAAATAAAAAGAGTGTACGTGAAATGCAGCCTGCGCTCTATGCGTCTAAAGCCCAAAAATAGTGGCTTTTTATGACTGTGATCGTTAATAGTGATTATTCAAATAAAATAGGCTGTATTTTTATCAGCAAAAATGACTAAGCATGTAATTAAAATGATTTTTGCAAAAACAGGCCTTATGGAACAATGGTCAAAAATCAAAAAAGAGCAACAGCATGGCGTATTACAATACCGATAATCATGATGAACAGATCGATCGAATCTTGAGATATTTATTTGACTACCAAACCACACAGCATAAGCGAGCATTATTTTGTGAGGCGCAGCAACAATTACATGATTTGGATATCGCAGCACAGTACCAACTATTTGCATTGGTACGAGAACAACTCCCTCGACGTGCAAAGCTGCTATTTTCTGCCGAGGATTTCAGTGGAAAGCAACAAGTCATCTTGGAAGTCATGCAACATTTGGCATATGAACGTTAAAAGAATGCTGGGAAATATAAAAATGCACGCTAAAAAAGTCTATGAAGCTTGAATCGATATGATGACACAAAAAAATGATGTGCTTTGAGGCAGAAAAGTAGACTAATGATTAATAAACAATCAAAGTCACTTTTATTAGACTTAAAAGCGCTGAAAAAGATTTGCTAGATATAAGAAATTTACTTAATTAAATATCGACTATTTGCTAAATATTTATAAAAAATGCTTAAAAAATAGGTAAAAGTGCAATTTTTTTAGCAAAAACGCTTATAAAAAATACATACGTGAAAAATATAGTGAATTGGGGGTTGCAATGATTCTGAAATGCTCTAGAATGCACC
>NZ_VOZY01000017.1:0-36555 GCF_013419525.1 Acinetobacter sp. YH12076
GCCAGGCCTCAGCATTTTATTATGGTGATCCCCTGGGCGAAATGCGCCTGGTAAGCAGAGTTTTTGAAATGTAAGGCCTTTGAATAAGACAAAAGGCTGCCTCATCGCTAACTTTGCAACAGTGCCAGTTTTATTACGAACGTGTTTTGGGTGGACAACGGAAAACATATTTCATCGAAAGACCAAAAAAAGAAAAAACACTTCCTGTTGTGATGAGTGAAGAAGAAACCATTCGGGTACTACGCGCTATTGAAAACGTGAAACACAAGGCTATTCTGATGACTATTTATTCGGCAGGTTTGCGCATTTCTGAATGTATAAACCTGAAAATAAAAGACATTGACTCCAAGCGCATGCAAATTCGTATAGAACAGTCAAAAGGAAAAAGAGATCGTTATACCATTTTATCTGAGAAAACATTAATTATTTTAAGAACATACTTTATGGAATATAAACCAAAAGATTATTTATTTGAAGGTCAAAAAGGTGGCGCATACTCAAGCCGAAGTATTCAAAACATTTTTAAAGCAGCTGTTTTAAAAGCAAAGATTCAAAAGGAAGTTACTGTACATACCTTACGACATAGCTTTGCAACGCATTTGCTTGAGAATGGTACGAGTTTACGTTATATTCAATCGTTGTTAGGTCATTCAAGCAGTAAAACAACTGAGGTTTATACACATATTACCACCAAGGGAATGGAACAATTAAAAAGTCCGATGGATTTGTTAGATATATAGAAAGGATTTGTATATTTGAGCAAAACTTAACAAAAAGCACTATGAATATAAATCCTTTTGAGAGAGTAGAAACGAACGGTAAACGGTTGAAAACGGATTTGTCACTGATAATGAAAGGTTTAGCAAAATAAGATATAGTGGATATATACGCCATTTGGCGTATAGCCACTTGTTATGTGCCATTTTTGAATGACAATGCGAATAGATACAGACAAACAAATGAATTTACTTAGTGATAAGAACGTTGCAATAATTGGTGGTGGACCCGTTGGACTGACTATGGCAAAATTATTACAGCAAAACGGCATAGACGTTTCAGTTTACGAAAGAGACAACGACCGAGAGGCAAGAATTTTTGGTGGAACCCTTGACCTACACAAAGGTTCAGGTCAGGAAGCAATGAAAAAAGCGGGATTGTTACAAACTTATTATGACTTAGCCTTACCAATGGGTGTAAATATTGCTGATGAAAAAGGCAATATTTTATCCACAAAAAATGTAAAGCCCGAAAATCGATTTGACAATCCTGAAATAAACAGAAATGACTTAAGGGCTATCTTGTTGAATAGTTTAGAAAACGACACGGTTATTTGGGATAGAAAACTTGTTATGCTTGAACCTGGTAAGAAGAAGTGGACACTAACTTTTGAGAATAAACCGAGTGAAACAGCAGATTTGGTTATTCTTGCCAATGGTGGAATGTCGAAAATAAGGAGCTTTGTTACCGACACGCAAGTTGAAGAAACCGGTACTTTCAACATCCAAGCTGATATTCTTCAACCGGAAATAAACTGTCCCGGATTTTTTCAGCTATGCAACGGCAACCGATTAATGGCGGGACATCAGGGCATTTTATTGTTTGCCAATCCCAATAATAATGGTGCATTGTATTTAGGAATTAGTTTTAAAACGCCCGATGAATGGAAAAATAAAATTCCCTTAGATTTTCAGGACAGAAACAGCGTTGCCGATTTTTTATTGAAAAGATTTTCCAAATGGAGTGAAGTTTACAAACAATTAATACGTTCGGTATCAACATTTCAATGCTTGCCCACAAGGAAATTTCCTTTGAACAATGATTGGAAAAGTAACCGTCCATTACCCATAACAATGATTGGCGATGCTGCTCATTTGATGTCGCCTTTTGCAGGACAGGGTGTAAATACGGGATTATTGGATGCTTTGATATTGTCTGAAAACCTTACAAACGGAGAATTTACAAGTATTGAAAATGCCATCGAAAACTACGAACAACAAATGTTTGTTTATGCAAAAGATACGCAGGACGAATCGACAGAAAACGAAACCGAAATGTTTAGTCCCAATTTTTCGTTTCAAAAATTATTGAATCTATAAACAGTAAGAAAAAACGGCTACTAACAAGCAGTTTTGCAATAGTGGGCAGAAGTGCAAAATTGAACTTGTGTGCTTCTATCAACTTTTGTACATTAGCTGCCAGTTTAAGATGGGTGCATTTGAGTATGCCCAAAGGAGCCCGCAAGTATGCGCAGGACGAAGCCAGTAGCCGCGCCGATGGTGGCGCGGGTCTATCTGCGCGTCAGCACCGACGCGCAGGACTTGGAACGCCAAGAGGCGATCACTACGGCCGCGAAGGCCGCCGGCTACTACGTCGCCGGCATCTACCGTGAGAAGGCATCCGGCGCACGCGCCGACCGGCCTGAGCTGCTGCGCATGATCGGCGACCTACAGCCCGGCGAGGTGGTCATTGCCGAGAAGATCGACCGCATCAGCCGCCTACCTTTGCCCGAGGCCGAGCGCCTGGTGGCCTCGATACAGGCCAAAGGCGCACGCCTGGCCGTCCCTGGCGTGGTCGATCTATCCGACCTGGCGGCCGAGGCCCAGGGCGTCGCCAAGATCGTGCTGGAAGCCGTGCAGATCATGCTTTTTCGCCTGGCCTTGCAGATGGCCCGCGACGACTACGAGGACAGGCGCGAACGCCAGCGCCAAGGCATTGAGTTGGCCCGCCAGGCCGGGCGGTACAAGGGCCGCCGTGCTGATCCGAAGCGCCGCGCCCAAGTTGTCGCGCTGCGCAAGTCCGGCTACAGCATCAACAAGACCGCCGAGCTGGCCGGGTACAGTGCGGCCCAGGTGAAACGGATATGGGCCGAGGTCAGCCAGGCCGAAGCGAAGCAGCACGGCGCGTTCGTGGAGGACGCATTGACGGAAGCCGATGCCCTGGCCGCTGTCGGCCAGGATGAGCGCCAGGAGGAAAGGGCATGAAGAAGCCGAACCAAGACGACGAGCCGTTTTTCATCACCGAGGAGATTGCGGCCGAAATGATCGCCGGCGGCTATGAGTTCGAGCTGCCGCCCATTCCTTGCACCATCCGCCTACGCGACGTGCTGGAGCGCATGACCGATGCTGAGCTAGCATTGCAGCCGGGCGAGATCGCCGACCAGGAGCGTGAACGCTGCCGGCGCAAGCCGTGTTCAACCTCATGATCTGGTCATGGTATTTTTCATGGCACTGAGCCTGATAGTTCTTGCAAATTGTTGTCACTAAAGGGTTTTGTGTGCTTGTTTACAATCGAGTGGGAGTGACGGGCACTGGCTGGCAATGTCTAGCAACGGCAGGCATTTCGGCTGAGGGTAAAAGAACTTTCCGCTAAGCGATAGACTGTATGTAAACACAGTATTGCAAGGACGCGGAACATGCCTCATGTGGCGGCCAGGACGGCCAGCCGGGATCGGGATACTGGTCGTTACCAGAGCCACCGACCCGAGCAAACCCTTCTCTATCAGATCGTTGACGAGTATTACCCGGCATTCGCTGCGCTTATGGCAGAGCAGGGAAAGGAATTGCCGGGCTATGTGCAACGGGAATTTGAAGAATTTCTCCAATGCGGGCGGCTGGAGCATGGCTTTCTACGGGTTCGCTGCGAGTCTTGCCACGCCGAGCACCTGGTCGCTTTCAGCTGTAAGCGTCGCGGTTTCTGCCCGAGCTGTGGGGCGCGGCGGATGGCCGAAAGTGCCGCCTTGCTGGTTGATGAAGTACTGCCTGAACAACCCATGCGTCAGTGGGTGTTGAGCTTCCCGTTTCAGCTGCGTTTCCTGTTTGCCAGCCGGCCCGAGATCATGGGGTGGGTGCTGGGCATCGTTTACCGCGTCATTGCCACGCACCTGGTCAAGAAAGCGGGCCATACCCACCAAGTGGCCAAGACGGGCGCGGTCACCCTGATCCAGCGTTTTGGATCGGCGCTCAATCTGAATGTTCACTTCCACATGCTGTTTCTCGACGGTGTGTATGTCGAGCAATCCCACGGCTCAGCGCGTTTCCGCTGGGTCAAGGCGCCGACCAGCCCAGAGCTCACCCAGCTGACGCACACCATCGCCCACCGGGTGGGTCGCTATCTGGAACGGCAAGGCCTGCTGGAACGGGATGTCGAAAACAGCTATCTGGCCTCGGATGCGGTGGATGACGACCCGATGACACCCCTGCTGGGGCACTCGATCACTTACCGTATCGCTGTCGGTTCACAGGCGGGGCGAAAGGTGTTCACTTTGCAAACTCTGCCGACCAGTGGTGATCCGTTCGGTGACGGGATTGGCAAGGTAGCCGGGTCCAGCCTGCACGCCGGCGTGGCGGCCAGGGCCGATGAACGCAAGAAGCTCGAACGGCTGTGCCGGTACATCAGCCGCCCGGCGGTATCCGAGAAGCGGCTGTCGTTAACACGAGGCGGCAACGTGCGCTACCAGCTCAAGACGCCGTACCGGGACGGCACCACGCACGTCATTTTCGAACCATTGGATTTCATTGCAAGGCTGGCCGCCCTGGTACCGAAGCCCAGAGTCAACCTAACCCGCTTCCACGGGGTGTTCGCACCCAACAGTCGGCACCGGGCGTTGGTCACGCCGGCAAAACGGGGCAGGGGCAACAAGGTCAGGGTGGCTGATGAACCGGCAACACCAGCACAACGGCGAGCGTCGATGACATGGGCGCAACGGCTCAAGCGTGTTTTCAATATCGACATCGAGACCTGCAGCGGCTGCGGCGGCGCCATGAAAGTCATCGCCTGCATTGAAGACCCTATAGTGATCAAGCAGATCCTTGATCACCTGAAGCACAAAGCCGAAACCAGCGGGACCAGGGCGTTACCCGAAAGCCGGGCGCCACCGGCTGAGCTGCTCCTGGGTCTGTTTGACTGACGAGCCTGAAGGCCAACGATACCAATCAAAATGCTGCGTTCACAGCGCCGCGGCAGGGATCCGCCGTGCTGGTTGTCGGAAAAGGAGCCGCTAGTGGGAAAGAGGAGGGTAAATTTTCAGCGTTGCTGGCTCCCCGTCAGCCGGATTGGGTTGCATCGCAGGGGTGTCGAAAGAGTCAACTGCGGTCCAAAGCTGTTGGACTTGGGTGAAAAGGGCGTTTATTCTTCCTATACGTGAACCGCATCCTACGGAATGAGTAACCCTTGCCCTATTGTGAGTAGAACGTCGTATAATTCAAACGAAAGCAGTTAATAGGTATGAAATATCACAGCACAAAAGAGCGACAGGACATGTTTAGATGATGTTATTATAAAATAATAACATCATGGATGAATAAAAAATAATTTTCTATCTTTACAACTATGTTATACTTCTATGATAAGGCTATGATGGCAAAGCCTTGGTTTTCCTAATCAAATAGTCGCCGAGATGGCTTCAATGCGACAGTAGGTCTACTGTCTCACAATTAATTCATGTATCAGATTTTTGTTCCCTGATGGGAAGTGTTATCCATACGAAAAGAATATGGGTAAAGTGTTACACCTGTATATGACATTCAGAATGTCCTGTCGGGGGAACTGGTACCAATTTAATAAAAGAAAACAGTATAGAAATGACAATCGAAGATATGCAAACATTAGCCCTAGAGCATGGGCTGAGAATTTCGGAAGAGATGAGCGTCAATGAGATGGGCATCGACTTTAGAGTTGCCTTTGTAAAGGAAGTAAACGGTGAGAACTGGGTACTCCGTATACCTCGAAGAAGCGATATGCTTGAACAAATCGAAAATGAAAGTAGAATATTGGATTTAGCCAAAAGAAACCTGTCGATCAATGTCCCTGATTGGAAAATTGTATCGGAGCGCCTAATAGCCTACCCTTTACTGGAGGATGCGCCTGCTCTGACATTCGATGCGATAACACATGAGGTTTCTTGGAACATAGATCGCGATAGCATAGCTTATGTGGAGTCTCTGGCAAAATCATTGGCCGAATTACATCGTATTACAGCTGACGATGTGAGAAAGAGCAACTTGAAAATAATGACTCCAAGTGAATTGAGGACCGAAATAGCTGACCGTATCCACTTGGTGAAATCTGAGATAGGTATCAGCGAGCCGTTGGAAAACAGATACCGTAGATGGTTGGACAATGACCCTTTGTGGCCTGAATTCACTTGTTTCATCCATGGCGATCTCTATGCAGGGCATGTCTTAACCTCGAAGGAAGGTAAGACCTCTGGTATCATAGATTGGTCTACTGCGCATATGGGTGATCCTGCACTGGACTTTTCTGGTCACGTATCGGTTTTTGGAGAGGATAGCCTGAAGAGTTTGATAACGGAGTATGCTAAACAAGGCGGAACGATATGGGATAGGCTCTACGAACAATCTATAGAGAGGGCTGCTGCAGCTCCATTAGCATATGGCGCTTTTGCGGTAGAGTGCAACGACGATAATCATATCAATGCCGCCAGAGCAGCCTTAGGTATTGTTCAATAAAATGATGTGAGGATACTTTTTTAAATGCTAAAATAGGAGTTCGATTGGTGCCACTTAAGAGTATCATTGATTTCTATTTTAGCCAGTATCCTCCACTTTTAGGAGCTCCTCGAAACTCGATTTTATGATCATCTCTTAAGATTTTGAGCCACCGCTCTACTATCTTGACAGGAACTAATAGCTCGTTTACTAAAAATGGTGCACGCTTTCCTGGATTAGTTCTTATCTGATTAAATAGTAGATTTACTCCCTCACTTACTCCCTCATTAGATTCGAAAAGTAGCTTTGATGAGACAATAACTCGAAAACCGTGCTGGAAATTTTCAAAGACAGGGGGACGCAGACCATAGGATGCGAAGCCTTCTTGGATTCGTTTGATGCCTGACCCATATTTTTCAATAAAATGCGCTTCTTTGAACGTGGCAGATATCCTTTTATTGCGCGCCCATGGCGAGTAATCTTCACGAAGAAGCTGATCAATCGTTAAGTTATCAGCTAAACCACCTGGATTGAAAAACTCTATGGAATTGTAATACACCCTGATTATGGAATCGGCAAATTAATTTGGACTTGGGTGAAAAGGGCGTTTATTCTTCCTATTACGTTGTCGGCAGCGGGCCAAAAAGGAATACGTCCATGCCCATCGAGGTGAAACCGGCTGTGAGCGCGGGTTCAAGCATATAGCCCGACAGGCGCGTATCCTTGCCGATCACGACACGATGGCGGTGGTCACCGCGACGAAAGACACGGCCAGCCGCCATGCCGACGCGCAAGGCGGTTTCCGCCGTCATCGCGCCTTCGTTGGCTTTGCCACGAATACCGTCTGTGCCGAAATATTTGCGCACCATAAGGTCGATTATCCTGTCGTCGGGTCGCCCTCAAAGGGGACATGCCTGCTGAACCGCGAATATAGAGAAATATCCCGAATGTGCAGTTAACGAATTCTTGCGGTTTCTTTCAGCGCCGCCAATACCGCCAGCCCGTCGCGCAAGGGGCGCGGCTCGTGTGTGCGGATGAAGTCAGCTCCACCTGCGGCGGCGGCAAGCTCTGCAGCGAGTGTCGCGGCCCCGACATCCCCCGGACCACGGCCTGTGAGCGCGCGCAGAAAGGATTTGCGCGAAACAGACAGAAGCACCGGCAAATCGAAGCGCAGCCGCAATTCATCGAACCGCGCCAGCACCGAGAGCGAGGTTTCGGGAGCAGCCCCCAGAAAAAACCCCATGCCGGGATCAAGGACAAGGCGGTTGCGTTTGATACCGGCACCCGTCAGCGCCGCGATGCGCGCGTCAAAGAACGCCGCAATGTGATCCATGATGTCGCCAGCGGGTGCCTCGCGCCGATCTGCCTGCCCGTCTTGCACCGAATGCATAACGACGAGTTTGGCAGATGATTTCGCCAATTGCGGATAGAACGCAGCGTCTGGAAAACCGCGAATATCATTGAGATAGGCCACACCACGCGACAAGGCATAGGCTTGCGTCGCGGGTTGATAACTGTCGAGCGAGACGGGAATGCCATCTGCCTTGAGCGCGTCCAGCACCGGCGCGATACGCGCGATTTCTGTGTCGGACGAAACAGGCGCGGCGTCGGGATTGCTGGATGCCGGACCGAGGTCGATCACATCTGCCCCCTCGGCCATCAGCTTACGCGCCTGCGCAATGGCTGCGTCTGGCGCCAGATACCGGCCTCCATCGGAGAAACTGTCCGAGGTTATGTTGACGATGCCGAAAATGATGAGCGATTTATTCATGGGGGCTTCTATAATAATCTCTGTACACGACAAAAATAGATAACTCATTGAAATAATGTCACAATAATTGTTTTCTAACGACGAATACTATGACACATCTCAATGAGTTATATCTTATCTTAAACAAATCTCTAAAATGGAACAAGTCACATTTAAAGTGCTTTGCGCTCATCATGCTTGTGATTATTTTAAAGCAAACATGTAATCTTTCTTCTGCATCTAAAGCCTTGCCCATCAAGTGTTTACCACAATCATTTTATCGACGTATGCAGCGCTTCTTTGCAGGTCAGTATTTTGATTATCGTCAAATTTCTCAGTTGATTTTCAATATGTTTTCATTCGACCAAGTGCAACTGACTTTAGATAGAACCAATTGGAAATGGGGAAAACGAAATATTAATATCCTGATGCTCGCAATCGTTTATCGTGGAATAGCGATACCTATCCTTTGGACATTGCTTAATAAACGTGGAAATTCAGATACGAAAGAGCGTATTGCTTTGATTCAACGCTTTATAGCCATTTTTGGTAAAGACCGTATTGTGAATGTGTTCGCAGACAGAGAGTTTATCGGTGAGCAGTGGTTTACATGGTTAATTGAACAAGACATCAACTTCTGCATTCGTGTTAAAAAAACTTCATTGTCACCAATCATTTAGGAAAGAATCATAAAATTAGTGATTTATTTCGCCATCTTAAAGTTGGTCAAATTGAATGTCGTAAACGACGGATTTTGGTTGGTCGGGTGAAACTATATATAAGTGCACTACAGTTAGAAAATGGAGAGCTTTTACTCGTCGTTTCTCCTCAGTTTAATGCCAATGCTATTCAGGATTATGCATTACGCTGGGAAATTGAAACCTTATTCAGTTGTCTCAAAGGACGCGGGTTTAATCTTGAAAATACGCGCTTGACAGACCCTAGACGAGTGAAAAAATTGATTGCGGTGTTAACTATAAGCTTCTGTTGGTGTTACTTAACGGGTGAATGGCAACATAATCAAAAAAAAGCGATAAAAATAAAGAAGCATGGACGACTCTCAATGAGTTTATTTCGCTATGGTTTAGACTATGTTCAAATGGCGATTCAGCGTTTAATTGGTTTTGGGAAAAAAGAAGAGTTTAAGGAAATTTTGGCAATTTTAAGAAAGCAGAATCCTGATAGGATAAGGGTTCTGTGAAATTTGTCGTGTACAGAGTATAATAATAATAATCGAGCATGAGTCTCATACGGATGCTCGGGTCGAAAGGGAATCCCCAGGCGAGTAACCTGTTTGCGGTGATCCATTAGCTGCAGGAGCAGAATAGCATACATCTGGAAGCAAAGCCAGGAAAGCGGCCTATGGAGCTGTGCGGCAGCGCTCAGTAGGCAATTTTTCAAAATATTGTTAAGCCTTTTCTGAGCATGGTATTTTTCATGGTATTACCAATTAGCAGGAAAATAAGCCATTGAATATAAAAGATAAAAATGTCTTGTTTACAATAGAGTGGGATATGTGGAGTCGATTAGTCCAATTTCTCGGTCAAAGCCCAAGGCCTTTTCGGCATTAACCAAGAGTCTGCTTAAGCACAATTTTCTGGTGGGTAATCATAACTTTTGCCTCATTTGTGATGGATTGATCTATCTTGATTCTACTGAATCGGATCATCGGATTGCCAAAGCCGTAGGTGGGCAAGGTGTTCTAGAGAATGGTCTGCTGGTTCATCCCATCTGTAATAGGATGAAATCAGATCTGAGCCTGGAAGAGATTAGAGCGGATTTGTTTGGTGAATTACTGTATTAATCAACAGAGCGATGAGCTCATTTTTGCAGAAGTATCAATGATTAATCACATGATTTAACTTTTGATACATTCAGCCAATATGGTTATTTTTAATTCAGTCCAGAATCACAACCAGAAACTAGCTGTAGTTTCTGAATGACCGTCAAGGTCCTTAGTTTCGCCCATAGATTCCCTCTGTGGGCTTTTTTTGATCAAAAATTGTATAGATGCTCTAAAATAAACCTTTTAGCATTTCATAAGCAATTAGGATTAAGGCTGAGACCATCAGCACAACAAAAATGAGTTCCACTCTAGTTAACAACTTAGTTCCATTTACTTTTCACTTAATTTATATAGCAGTTAACTCGTAGCATAAATGACATAACATGACATGGAAAATAATCAAAAAGACAGAATTTGGATTTTGATCAGATCTGCATGTTTACATGCTTCTACAGCAGCTTTGAATGTTTCACTTAACCTTTAAACTTTTCTTAAAACTAAATATATTTACATATACATTCTAAAATTTGATAGAATTTATTAAAACTTTAGATTCTAAGTGTAAATAATGAGAAGCGCTAATATTCGACGTGATGGCTACTTAAAATTTCTGAATACATGGCAAGACCGTGATGTCATTAAAGTGCTTTCGGGTGTACGTCGCTCTGGAAAATCCACCTTGTTAGCGATGTTTCAACAAGACCTAAAAGCACAGGGTGTACAAGCCGAAAACATCATTGCTATCAATTTCGAATTTATGGAATTTGAAGAACTCACAGATTACCGTAAACTACATGATTATGTACTGTCTAAAGTTGATAAAAGCAAAAAAAACTATGTTTTTTTAGATGAAATACAACATGTTACCAATTTTGAGAAAGTAGTCGACTCCTTATATGTTCGGGATTATATCGATTTATATATTACAGGCTCAAATGCATTCTTTCTAAGTGGAGAACTTGCGACTTTACTTACAGGACGCTATATCGAGCAACACGTTCTACCTCTGTCATTCCAAGAATTTAAACAGTGGCATATTGAAAATAATCCGATCATCCAACAATTATCCAATCGTGATTTGTATGCCATGTATACGCGCAGTAGTTTCCCTTATACGCTTGCCATGACTAGCCAGCAGGAAACTTATGATTACTTGCAAGCGGTCTATGCCAGTGTAATGTTTAAAGATGTTATTCCCCGTTTGAATACGGCCGATATTAACTCTCTCGAGCGTGTCGCAAGATATTTAGCAAGCGTGACAGGCTCACCCATTTCCATCAATAAAATTAAAAATACCTTTGTTTCAAGTGGGGTTAAGATTTCATTTGAAACAGTAAAACGCTATATTCAGGGCTTACAGGACAGTTTGTTATTTTATAGTGCCGCACAATTTAAAGTACGCGGGCGTGAGTTATTACAATCCTCTGAAAAATACTATTTAGTTGATGTCGGATTGCGCCGGATTATGTTGCCTGATGCTAATGCTGATCAAGGTCATATCTTAGAAAATGTGATTTATCTTGAGCTTGTCAGACGAGGTTATACGGTCTATGTAGGGCGGGTTGATGAATATGAAATTGATTTTGTTGCTGTCGATACTTTACAGAATTTAACTTATTATCAGGTGGCATTAGAAACGCTCAATGAGGAGACACTCAGCCGAGAGTTACGTCCATTACAGAAAATTTCTGATTCGTATCCCAAGTATTTGCTTACCTTAGACACGATAGGGACTGAAGCGAATTATAATGGTATTGTAAAAATGAGTGCTCTCGATTGGTTGCTATCTGAAAATAAGTAAAGTTGAGGGTAGACATGGATACTCTTATTTATTAATTAAAACTCAAAGACTTTTCAGCATCATTCAAGAATGTATTCAAGCATAATTTCTGCTCCAATTGTGATGGATCGATTTACCTCGATTCGATTGAGTCAGACTATCATGATTGAGCCAGAGTCGCTTACTGAAAGTAGCGAGAATTGCGCTGGAGTTTCTGAAGGAAATTAATTCCTTAGTTTGCCCATTCATCCATCTGGGCATTTTTTTTGATCAAAATACAGTGCTGTTCTTGCTAAAAAATGACGGCACCCACCATAAAACACAATATTCCAAAAATAATCCAAGGCCAGATCTTTGTCTTCGGTTGTTCTAAATTCTGAGGATTATATTCCGTGTGTTCTAGCGATGTCGGTTGTGGAACACGGGTCTTTTTAGAGTAAGGCTGGTGTTTAGAGTAAGATAGTCCCGTACCTGGAATACCGACACTGGTTCGCGTACCTTTTTTTCCAATATTTAGAGAAGCACCAGGTTTGCCAATGCTGGCACTGCTGATGCCTTTATGGGTCAGATTAATTTTAAAACCCGGGAATAATTTAATACTTTTACGAAATCTAAAACCCATATTGCTCTCATTCTAAAACTTAGCTCAATTCACGCGCTATACCAGGATCCATGATCTGCTAGAGATCGTACTTTGACGGCTATCATCAGGATACTAGTATATTTTTTATCTGGTGATTGCAATACTACCTTTAAATACCGTCAAAAATGTTTACTGTATATTTGCTGTAGGGTAATCTTAAAACTGCTATTTATTGACTGATTGGTATATGACGACAGATAAGCATGAAGTCCTTCTCAGAATGAGAGCCATTGAACTCCTTGCATACTGGGAAGGTCGTTTGGTTACCAATCGTTTGATGAGCTGGTTTGGGCTGAGTCGACAGCAGGCTTCTGCGGATATCAAGCGTTACAATACGCTGTATAACCCCGATGCCTTGATTCATGACCCCTCCGTAAAAGGCTATGTGCCTAAAGCCAGCTTCCAGCCTGTACTGACTACAGCGCATATCAATGAATATCTCAATATGCTCTCGGGCTTGGTCAGTGAATCGCATGCCCTGATTGCGATGCCAGAACCGAATCTTGCAGCAGTTCAATTACCTGATCGCAGTGTACGTCCTGAAGTGATTCGGGAAGTTTTGCGTGCCTGCCGCAACCAAAGTACTTTAAAAATGATTTATGCCTCGATGCAGAATCCGCAGTGGCATGAACGCATCATTTCCCCACACACCCTGGTGTATACCGGTTTTCGCTGGCATGTCCGTGCCTATTGCCATCAGAGCAAGCAGTTTAAGGACTTTTTACTCTCCAGAATTGATCGCACACCTGTTGTGGTGGCGATTGAGTCAGTAGACCCTGCTCAGGATCAGCAATGGCATGAAGAAATTGTACTGACGCTGATCCCTAATCCAAAATTGAACTCATCACAACAAGCGCTGGTCGAAAAAGACTTCGGCATGCCCGATGGCAGATTACAGATTCCGGTGAAAAAAGCCCTGGCTCACTATACCTTACAGCGATATCAGGCCGCAATCACGCTGGCTGAGGCGGAAGATGCCTTGAAATATCCCTTAGTGTTAAAAGGTTCAGATATCGAAAAGCTGTCGTCTTACCTGTTTGATCAGGCGTCATAAGGAGATTGGCCATGTTAGAGCAATTTCATTATGACAGTGACCTGATTGGTGGCTCCCTGATGGTGCGTGAAAGTCGGCTTATCGCGGATCTGTTATTACGAGAAGCGACTCCAGAACAATGGCATCAGGCAATTCAGATTGACAATATTCTGCAAAAAAGAACGCCTGCTTCAGCTCAACGCAATGCCACCGCTATTCGTAAGCGTCTGGAGCGCTTAGAGCCTGATTTCTGGAAAGCTTTGCGTGATGGGGATGATGAGCTGGCGACCCAGGTGGCTTTTTGTGGGGCACTGGAACGCAACCTGTTGCTGCTTGAGTTTATGGAAACGGTGATGAGGGATGCCTATATCTCCCAGGCGCAATACTTGGACAGTTATATCTGGTCAGACTTTCTGGATGAGCGCTCACAACGCGATCCGGATATCTGCGAATGGAAAGAGTCCAGCAAGAAAAAAATGGGGCAGGTGGTGTTTCGCATGCTGGCAGAAGCCGGTTACTTAAAAAGTACCAGTAAGCTGGAGTTACAGCGCGTGATCGTCAGAGCAGAGCTGCGTAGCCTGTTGGAAGAACATTATAAACAACGCATTAAAAGATCTATGGAAGTGTCGCTATGGACGCGGTAGTTGTAGAGGGGCAGCAATGAGTCAAACAATACATGAGCGTCTGAACCAGATTCCAGAGCGAATACTTTCAACCGAGTTTCTCACCGGTCAAGGGTTGGGCAATGAAATTGGCTTCTGGATTTTTGATTATGCACCTGAAGATGAGTTGAAAGTGCGCGAATATCTGCATTTTCTAGACGGGATGCTGGAGAAAAAACACAGTCAGCTGAAGGTGGTGAATATCAACCTGCTGCAAGCCGTGGTGGATTATCTGGCTGAACGTAACTTCATCGATAAAGCCATTCAAATGCAAAAAGCCAAAGGCGATGAGGCGCTGCTCAAAGCGCTGAAAGGCCCACTGCATATGGATAAGTTCGCGCCCTATCTGGTGAGTAAATATGCCACCAATGCGCAAGATATTGTGTTGATGACTGGGGTAGGGTCGGTTTGGCCACTGTTACGTGCCCATCACTTATTAAACAGTTTGCATTCGTTACTGGGGCATAAGCCAGTGGTGCTGTTTTACCCAGGTTATTACGACGGTCAAGCGATGAGTTTATTTGGAAAAATTCCAAGCAATAATTACTACAGAGCATTCAGATTAGTGCCTTAACACGGCAAATAGAAATAAGAATTCGGGGGAATTGATTGAGATGAACATTAAAGAACTTTTTTATAAGCCATTAGATCGTGCGATTAACGGGGTCGTAAAAGCAGACCAGAATGACAATACTACGGTTTATCAGGAACTCGATGAGTATGTGGTCACCAATGAACTGGAAAAGCATTTTCGGGACTTTTTCCAGTCTTATGGCACAGACCTGAGCGATCCTTCGATTGCCAACCGTGTCGGCGTATGGATTTCAGGCTTCTTTGGTTCAGGTAAATCACATTTCCTGAAAACCTTGTCGTATATTCTGGCCAATAAAGTGGTACGTGATGCGCAAGGTAACGAGCGTAGCGCCGCAGAATTCTTTGATGAAAGCAAAATTCGTGATGCGTTTATCCGTGCCGATATTGGTAAGGCCGTCAGCCATCATGCCGATGTCATCCTGTTTAACATCGACAGTAAAGCCAGCTCCAATGATGATGGCAATCCAATCCTGAATGTGTTTTTACGTGTGTTTAACGAGTATCAGGGTTTTAGTGCTGACCATCCACATATTGCCCATATGGAACGTCACCTGAGCCAGAAAGGTGTCTACGAACGCTTTAAACAGGCGTTTGAGGAATCTAGCGGCATGTCCTGGCTAGAGGAGCGTGACGGCTATCAGTTCTATCAGGATGATGTTGAAACCGCGATTTCCCAAGCCCTCAACCTATCCGCTGAAGCTGCACACAAGTGGTTTGAGGATTCTGAGCAGACCTTTAGTGTTTCGGTGGAAAACTTCTGTCAGTGGGTGAAAGAATACCTGGACAGTAAAGGACCCCAGCAACGCATGTTGTTCTTGGTCGATGAAGTGGGGCAGTTTATTGGCAGCGATACTCGCTTGATGCTGACACTGCAAACCATTACTGAAAACCTGGGTACGATCTGTAAAGGCCGCGCTTGGATTATCGTGACCTCACAGGCAGACATCGATGCTGTTTTAGGTGAGATGTCTTCTTCCAAAGCCAATGATTTCTCCAAGATTGCTGGACGTTTTAAAACCCGTTTATCGCTGTCCAGTTCCAATACCGATGAAGTTATTCAAAAACGTTTATTACGTAAAACTCCAGAAGCTGAAGCATTGCTCAGATCGGTGTTTGAGCAAAAGGGCGATATTTTAAAAAACCAGATTACCTTTGACCGTTCAGGCCCAACACTCAAGAACTATGAGGGTCCAGACAGCTTTATCCATAACTATCCTTTTGCGCCGTACCATTTCCAGCTGGTGCAGAAAGTTTTTGAAGAAATCCGTAAGGTCGGTGCGACCGGTGCACACCTGGCCTATGGTGAACGGTCCATGTTGGATGCGTTCCAGATGGCTGCCAATGCGATTGCTACAGATGAAGTCGGTGCCCTGGTTCCTTTCCACCGCTTCTATACTTCAGTGGAAGGATTTCTGGATACAGCAGTGAAGCGTACCATCGACCAGGCAGGGCAAAATAAAACCCTGGATGGTTTTGATGTGCAGATGCTGCGTACCCTGTTCATGATCCGCTATGTCGATATCATCAAAGGTACCTTGGATAACCTGGTGACTTTGTCGATTGAGAAAATTGATGAAGATAAGCTGGCATTACGCAAGCGGATTGAAGAAAGCCTACTGCGTCTGGAAAAAGAGAGCCTGATTACTAGGAATGGTGATGAGTTCCTGTTCCTGACCAATGAAGAACGCGATATCACCCGTAAAATTAAAGCCACAGACTTAGCGGCTTCAGAAGAAAATAAAGAGTTAGCTAATCTAATCTTTAAAGATTTACTGAGGGATCAGAACAAATACCGCCATCAAGCCAACAAGATGGACTATCAGATTGGTCGTTTTCTGGATGGTCATAGCCTGGATGGCAAGTATGAGAGCGATTTGAAAGTTGAAATCATTTCTCCACTGGATACGGAATATAACCTCTACACAGAAGCTTTCTGTATTGGTAAAAGCGCCGAGGCCGAAGGGCAGATATTGTTTAAACTGGCAGACGATAAACAGTTCTTTAATGAACTGCGCACCTGGCTGAAAACCAATAAATTTATTCGGTTAAATGATGATGGCACTCAGTCCGATATCACCCGTATCCTGGCAGACCGTGGCCGAGAGAACCAGGAGCGTAAAAAACGCCTGCGTGCCCGGGTCGAAGAAATGTTGCTGGACGCGGAAAGTTATGCCTTGGGTCAACATCTACAACTTTCATCTTCAAGTCCAACCACCAAGCTGGATGAGGCTTGTCGTTATTTGCTGGAAAACACCTATACCAAACTGAGCTATCTGCAAGTCTATCAGCAGGATGCCTGGCGTGAACTGAACGCCGTCTTGACTGTCGATGATATGGCGCAGCTCGGATTGTCTCTGGATGGCGGTCAGAGCAATCCCAAAGCCCTACAGGAAGTGGAGCAGTACATTGCACTACGCGCCACTGGTACAGAGCGTATTCTAGTCTCAGATGTGATAGATCGTTTTGTCAAACGCCCTTATGGCTGGCCAGATGCCGAGATTTTACTGCTGGTGGGGCAGTTGGCGGCAATGGGGCGGATTTCATTGCAATTAAATGGCGGCAGCTTACAGTTAAAAGATGCCTTTGAGCCTTTACAAAACAGCCGCCGTCGCCGTGATGTATCGATCATTAAAAAGCGCCAGACTGATGATCAGGTATTGAAACAGGCACGCCAACTGACTCAAGGGCTGTTCTCGGCGATGGGGCCAGCGACTGAGAAAGAGCTGTTTGAATTCTATACCCAACATTTTAAAAACTGGTTAGCCAACTTTAAGTCCTATAAGAGTAAAACTGATGTCGGACAGTTCCCGGGCAAAAAAGTGATTGAAAAGTCGATTCTGACTTTGGAACGTCTGCTGGCGAATAGCGACAGCTTCGATTTCTTTAAAGCGGTGGTTGAGAACAAGAATGACTATTTGGATCTGGAAGAAGACTATCGTGACATTCATGAATTCTTCAGCAACCAGATGCCAAGCTGGCAACAACTGCAACAGGCTCTACGTCATTTTGAGAAAAACAAACAGGCGCTGGGCAGTGATGAGGTGGCAAAAAAAGCCCTCTCCGAATTACATCGTATTGCCACCCTTGAATCACCCTATGGCCTGTTAAATAAAGTCGCTGATTTAGTTCGTACAGTGGAAAGCGTCAATGAGCAATTGTTGACTGAGAAGCGCAATCAGGCGATAGAACACATTGATGACAAAATCAAGCAGCTGGAAGCCGAGATTAAAAACAGTGGCATCGCTACCGCTGAGCTGAGTAACAAGCTACTACGTCCGCTGCAATTGCTCAAAGCGGATATTGAAGTGGAAACTAGCCTATCCACCATCTATATGCTGCAAACCCAAACCGCCGTGGAGCGTTTTGATGAAGCCTTGTATGAGCTGGAAAGCGAAGTTCAGACGGAAATCCAGCGTCAGGCCAAAGCGGCACAACTGGCTCAGAGCAAAGCAGAGAGTGTAACCAACACTGCAACCACCGCTAGCCCAGTTACATCAACACCTGCTGCGAGTCCGGTACAGCCTGTGACAGCCGTAGTGCCACCGAAACCGGTGGTAGAAGTCGATGTCGCCAGCATTTACAGCAAAACCTCCAGCAGTGTCTATCTGGAAACAGAAGAATCAGTGGATCAGTTTGTAGACGCACTCAAAGCTGAATTGAAAAAAATTGTGAGTGATAAAAAGCGTGTGCGTATCCGCTAACTTGGGTTAGGGATATCGGCATCAGCCATTAATTAAAGGTTTAAAGATGAATACCAGTCATATTAAAAAATACGCACCGCAAGCACGTAACGATTTTATCGCAGCGATGCGCAAGCAGGCCGCCAAGTATGGCATCACCGCAGACCGCATTTTACCGGCAGAACAGAAAGGCGACTTGCTGCTGATTGGCGATCAGGTTTTTCCGCTATCCGTCATGAAACCACGTGACAAGCTGATCAAGCGCATTCAAACCAGCAGTTTTGAGCAGACGATTGATTATATCGCTTACAGTTGGTTTAACCGTCTCTGTGCCATTCGTTACATGGAATGCAAAGGCTTACTGGATCATGGTCGCCGTGTGCTCAGCAGTGCCGATGGTAGTGCAGGCTTGCCACAGATTCTGGAAGAATGTCTGGACATTGAGCTACCGAATTTAGATGCCAGCCGTGTGGCTGAACTCAAGCTGGATGGCAATAAAGACGAAGAACTCTATCGTGAATTGTTACTAGCGCAGTGTCATGCGTTGAATCAGGTCATGCCACTCCTGTTCGAACAGGTGTCTGATGAATCTGAACTACTATTACCTGACAATTTGACCAAAACCGATTCTTTGATTCGTGATCTGGTCAGCAGCATTCCAGAAGAAGACTGGTCGGATGTGCAGATTATTGGTTGGCTGTATCAGTTCTATATTTCTGAAAAGAAAGATCAGGTGATTGGTAAAGTCGTCAAGAGTGAGGACATTCCTGCCGCGACACAGTTATTCACCCCAAACTGGATTGTGAAATATCTGGTGCAAAACAGTGTTGGTCGTCTATGGATGATGGCACAGCCTGATAGTACGCTGGCCAGTGAGTGGGAATACTATATTCAGCCGGCTGAGCAAAGTGATGAAGTCAATGCCCAGCTGAAACAGCTGATTGATGTACGCATTAGTGAAGATGGCGATACTTTAAACCCTGAAAGCATTACCGTGCTCGATCCGGCCTGTGGTTCGGGGCATATTCTGGTGGAAGCCTACGATTGCTTAAAAGCGATTTATTTGGAACGTGGTTACCGCAGTCGTGATATTCCACGTTTGATTCTGGAAAACAACCTGTACGGGATTGATATTGATACCCGTGCAGCACAGCTCGCCAGTTTTGCACTGTTGATGAAAGCGCGTGAAGATGACCGCCGTTTATTTAGCAATCCACCAAAGCTGAATATTATTGCGCTACAAGACAGTCAACCTGAACGTTTAGAAGCATTTAGCCAAGATTTAGCTAGTGCCAATATTGCACAGGCAGATTTAAAAGAACTGTTGGACCTATTTGAACATGCTTCGAACTTTGGTTCTTTGATTCAAATTCCTCAAGCATTTGCTAAAAAGCTGCCTGATTTAGAAACCAAGCTGAATACAGCTTTAGAGTCAGGGGATATTTTTGCACAACAGTCAGCACAAGAGTTATTGCCTTTAGTACAACAAGCTATATTACTTGCTAAACAATATGATGCAGTAATTGCAAACCCGCCGTATATGGGCGGTAAAGGCATGAATACAGCACTTAAAGATTTTGCGAAAAAGACATTCCCTGACAGCAAGTCAGATATGTTCGCAATGTTTATAGAGCGATGCCAAGAACTTTCTAAAGCATCAGGTGAAACAGCGTTTGTAACACCTTACGTATGGATGTTTATTTCGTCCTATGAGCAAATGCGTAGCAAATTGATTACAGATGCGACAATACAATCACTCATTCAACTTGAATACAATGCCTTTGAACCAGCGTGTGTCCCTGTATGTGCTTTCATTGTAGGAAAATCACACATAGCAAATTTTGTTGGTGGTTATATTAAATTATCTGAATTTAAGGGACATGAAAATCAAGCACCGAAAACTATAGAAGCGATTAACAATCCTGATTGTGGTTGGTTTTTTTCTGCTAAACCAGATGATTTTAAGAAAATACCTGGAAGTCCTGTGGCTTATTGGGTGAGTGATAAAATAGTAGATGCATTCACATTTGGTAAACCATTAAAAGAATATGCTGATGCAAGACAAGGGTTAGCTACCGCAGATAATAATCTGTATTTAAAACTATGGAATGAATTAAATATAAATCAAATTTATTTTGAGGCTACAGACGCTACTAAGGCAATTCAATCAGGTCGAAAATGGTTTCCTCATAGCAAAGGGGGGGGCTTTAGACGATGGTATGGGAATAATGAGTGGGTAATAAATTGGGAAAATGATGGTTTTGAATTAAGAAAATTTGAGAAAAGTGTTATCCGTAATGCGCATGATTATTTTAAAGGAGGAGTGACTTGGTGTGATTTAACTTCAAGTTATTTTAATGCTAGAAGTGTTGGTCAAGGCTTTGTATTTGACACAACAGGTCCAACAGCCATTTTAAAGAAACAAGAGCATAAATCTATTTTGCACGGTTTTATGAACTCTAAAGTTTTTCAGACCTTAGTTAATATTTCTCTGCAAGGATTACATTACAGTAATGGAGTAATAGCTATAACTCCTGTTTTAGAAAAAATATTTGATGATAGTCGGTTATCTAAAATTGAAAATAAGCTATATGAAATTTCTAAAATTGATTGGGACTCTTACGAAACCTCATGGGACTTTACTGAAAACCCTATTATTCGTACCCAACAATCCAATTTAGAACAAGCATTTAACACATGGCAACAGCAAAATGCTGACGCTGTGGCAGAAATGAAACGTCTAGAAGAAGAAAACAATAAGCTGTTTATTGACGCTTATGGTTTACAGGATGAACTGACGCCAGATGTACCCGATGAGCAAATCACTCTGACTCGTGCCGACCGTGAAAAAGACAGCCAGCGTTTAGTGTCTTATGCAATTGGTTGCATGATGGGACGTTATAGCCTGGATGAATCAGGTCTGATCTATGCCCATGCAGGCAATCAAGACTTTGATGCCAGTCGTTATCAAACATTCCCAGCGGATGCTGACGGCATTATTCCACTCACCGAAATGCACTGGTTTGAAGACGATGCAACGCACCGTATTCGAGAGTTCTTAACTGCGGTTTGGGGCAAAGACACGCTGGATGCCAATATGCAGTGGTTGGCAGAAAGCTTGGATAAAAAAGCTAGTGAAACAGCAGAAGACACCATTCGCCGTTACTTAGCCAGCAAGTTCTATAAAGACCATATGCAGACCTATAAAAAGCGGCCGATCTATTGGCTATTCAGCAGTGGTAAACAGGGCGCTTTCCAGGCGTTGGTGTACTTGCATCGTTATAACGAAAGTACCTTGGCACGTATGCGTACCGAATACGTCATGCCGCTGATTTCTAAAATGTCCGCTATGGCCAATTCTTTGCAAAGTGAAATCGAAAACAGTGATTCCGCTGCTGAAATCAAACGAAAAGAGAAAGAATTGCAAAACTTGCATAAGCAACAGGCTGAACTCAGTAGTTTTGAGGAAAAACTGCGCCATTATGCCGATCAGCGTATTTCACTGGATCTAGATGATGGGGTGAAAGTGAACTATGGCAAGTTTGGGGACTTGTTGGCTGAAGTCAAAGCGATTACGGGGGAGAAATGATGAATGCTTTTTCTCCGGTACTAGACCTTGATGAGGTCGTTGCATGAATTTAAGTCAACTACAACAAGGTCTGGAACAAGCCTTTTATATTGAACAGCACCGGATTGTCTTCTGGTACGATGCGGAACAGTCCTTTAGCGAAGAAGTAAAGGCGTTAAAACTGAATGATGTTCATATTCTGAATATGGCAGAAGAGTCGAGTCTGGAGATCAAGCTCAAACTGGAACTTGAGGATCAGCAGGGTAAATACTTGCTGTATTTCCCTAGTCCTGAGCCTGAGACCGAAAAAGACTGGTTACTGGACATCAAGCTGTATTCACGCAGCTTCTATGCCGATCGTTTCTCGATTATTTTCAATGAGCTGGGTTTACAGCAGCAGAGTCTAAGAGAACATCTGGCCAAACGTGAAGAATTCCTTAAAGCCAAAGCCCGTCTGAGTACATTGAAACGCTATATCCAGCCTGATGCAGATGCACAGGATCTGGATATGGCCATGATTGCGGCTGTGGTCAAGGCTGACAGTGCCGAACTTATGCATATCGTTCTGGCACTGGCAGATGAAATGGTACAGCAGAACCTGGCTCTGGAAGTAAATCCAGACTCCTTTGCTGAACTGGAAAAATTCCAACTAGTGCCAGCTTTAGTCACAGCATTACAGGCGGAAATTGGTTATCCAGCATCGGTTGAAGAGTTGAATGGGGAAGCACCATTCAAGCTCGGTACGTTCTTTATCCGTTTGATGAGCACAGGTTTCTGTGAAAGCTTGGGCGATATCCCCGTATGGGCTCAAGAACTGGTGATGTCATCCGTCAGCTCCCGTGCGACGGCTAGAGCCTTTTTGTCGCGCTGGAGAGACAGTTCTAAATACTACCCAACCTTCGATACACTCTCTCAGACCGTGGCCAATGCACTGCGGATCCAGGAGAAGGTCGGGGTCTTTGATCTGGAGCAGCTGCTCGATGTCATGACCTTTGAAGTGATTGAACAAAAGATCATTGTCGATCTGGCCAGCCAGATCCCTGCAGCAACCAAAGCTGAACTGGAACATTTCAGAACGATTATTTCTACCCGTCTGGATGGCTATTGGGCTTCCAAACATAAGGATGATGCAACACGCCGTAAATATCGTACTGTCTATACAGCGTTGCAGGCAGCCATTGAGCTGTTTAGCCTGCGACAGCAGTTTGATGCCGGTTTCTATTTCGACTCGAGTGAAGCTTTGTATAAAGCCTACGAGCAGGAGTTGTATCGCTTTGATATGGCTTATCGCCACTACAGTGCTGCTTCTCAACGCGCTCATGTCGATATCCTGAAAAAACTCGATGAAGAAGTCGAAAATTGCTATTCCTACTGGTATATCGATCACATGGCGCGCAACTGGGGAGAGCGGATTGAAGCAGAGCAACGTCTGAATGTCTGGAAAATGGCAGATATCCCAAATCAGCAAAACTTCTATGATACCCATGTCAGACCCTTGCTGAATTCTGCAACGAAACGCCGTATTGTGGTGATCATCAGTGATGCTTTTCGCTATGAAGCTACGGTAGAGCTGCGTGATCGTATCAATGAAAAGCGTTATTCTGAAGCGACATTGTCTTCACAGCTGGGCGTTGTCCCAAGTTACACCACACTTGGCATGGCCTCGTTGTTGCCGCATCAGACTTTGGAGTACAAAGAGGCCGCAGGTGATGATGTTTTAGTAGATGGGCAGTCCAGCAAAGGGACTGCAGCACGATCCAAAATTCTGGCTGCCTATAATGGATTGGCGGTTACCGCTGAAACGGTAAAAGGTTGGTCGCGTGATGAAGGCCGTGAAGCACTTAAAGACCATGATTTGATTTACGTTTATCACAACGTGATTGATGCTCGGGGAGACAGTGCCTCTACAGAATCAGAAACCTTTATGGCGGTGGAACATGCCATTGAAGAACTGACCGAACTTAGCCGCAAAATCTTGATGCATTTCAATATTTCTACCCTGTTGATCACAGCCGACCATGGCTTCTTGTTCCAGCAAAGTAAACTGGAATCTGCGGATCGTTCAAGCTTGACTGAAAAACCGACCAATGCATTGAAAAGCAAAAAACGCTATGTGATTGGGCATGGTTTACCAGAGAGCAAGGAAGCATGGAAAGGCTCAACCCAAGCTACGGCAGGCACACGATCTGCGACTGATTTCTGGATTCCAAAAGGGGCGAACCGTTTCCATTTTGTGGGAGGCTCACGTTTCGTACATGGCGGAATCATGCCTCAGGAAATCGTAGTGCCTGTACTGACAGTAAAACAGCTGCGTGGTGAAAAGGCTGGACAGCGGACCAAGCGTAAAGTTGAGGTCATTTCTACCAAATCCACGCTGAAGATGGTCAATAACATCCAGAAGTTTGATTTGATGCAAACCGAAGCTGTCAGTGAGCTGGTCATGCCAGTGACTTTATCCATTGCCATTTATGATGGGGATCTTAAAGTTTCCAGTGAAGAAACCTTGACTTTTGATAGCAGTACCGACTCTGTTGCCGATCGGGTCAAACAGGTCAGACTGTCATTATCCGGTACTGATTTTGACCGTAAGAAGGATTACTTCCTAGTGCTGAAGGACAAAGACCTGAATATCGAAATGCAACGCTATAAGGTCACCATTGATCTGGCATTTACCGATGACTTCTCCTGATAACGAATTAACGATAGAGCGTAGCCTACATGGAATCTGCTAACGATAAAGAACTGGATCAGCTGCTGAATGAACACTTTGCTGGGCGGGTGGTACGTAAGGATCTGACTAAACTGATCAAAGAAGGGGCAAATGTCCCTGTCTATGTACTCGAATACCTGCTGGGGATGTACTGTGCCTCGGATGATCCAGAGATCATTGAACAGGGACTACGTAACGTAAAGACCGTACTGGCTGAGAACTACGTCCGACCGGATGAAGCCGAGAAGGTGAAATCCCTGGTCCGTGAACGGGGCAGTTATAAGGTCATTGATCGGGTGACTGTAAAACTGAATGAGCGTAAAGACAAATACGAAGCATCATTTAGTAATCTGGGCATCAAAGATGCCGAAATCTCGGCAGGCATCGTCAAAGAGTATGAAAAATTACTTGTTGGTGGTATCTGGGTCATTGCTACGCTCAGTTACTATTATGAAGAAGGACAAACCAATTCTCCATTTGGGGTGAGTTTACTCAAGCCGATTCAAATGCCGAATATGAATATGGATGAACTTTTCAGTGGCAGAGCAGCATTAAGCACTGATCAGTGGCGCGAGAGTTTAATCCGTTCGATCGGCATGGAACCGGCTTCGTTAAAAGAGGACGTGCAATGGCACCTATTAGCGCGTATGGTTCCGTTCGTTGAAAATAACTATAACGTCTGTGAACTTGGACCACGCGGTACCGGGAAAAGCCATATTTACAAAGAGTGTTCACCGAATAGTATTCTAGTTTCAGGTGGGCAAACCACTGTCGCCAATCTGTTCTATAACATGAGTAGCCGCCGTATTGGTCTGGTTGGACTCTGGGATGTGGTGGCCTTTGATGAAGTCGCTGGTATTTCCTTTAAGGACAAAGATGGCGTACAGATCATGAAAGACTACATGGCCTCTGGATCTTTTGCCCGTGGTCGTGAACAGATGGAAGCCTCAGCTTCGATGGTTTTTGTGGGTAATATTAACCAAAGTGTGGAATCTCTGGTTAAAACAAGCCATCTCTTGGCGCCGTTCCCTGAAGCCATGATTGATTCGGCATTCTTCGATCGTTTTCATGCTTACATCCCCGGCTGGGAAATTCCCAAGATGCGCCCGGAGTTCTTCACCAACCGTTATGGCCTGATTGTTGATTATCTGGCTGAATTCTTCCGGGAAATGCGCAAGCGTAGCTTTGCAGATTCCATTGAGAAGTACTTCAAACTCGGAAATAACCTGAATCAGCGTGATGTGATCGCCGTTCGCAAGACGGTTTCTGGATTGATGAAGCTGCTCTACCCACACGGTCAGTTTAATAAAGAAGATGTACGGCAATGTCTTCAATATGCACTGCAGGTGCGCCGTCGGGTTAAAGAACAGCTGAAGAAAATTGGAGGGATGGAATTCTATGATGTGCATTTTAGCTATATCGACAATGACACCCTAGAAGAGCACTTTGTTTCCGTCAAAGAGCAGGGGGGTGGCGGACTGATTCCTGAAGGTCCAGCCAAGCCAGGTTTTCTGTATACCATCGGGCTGAGTAATAAAGGCATGCCGGGGTTATACCGCTTAGAACTTCAAGTGACCAAAGGTTCTGGAAAATTGGCGACATCAGGCTTATGGAATTCAAGCAGTGCCAAGGAGCAGGTCAAAATCGCATTTGACTACTTCAAGGCCAATGCATCCAGAATATCGGGTGGCAGTAAGGTGCTGGAACATGACTTCCACTTACATGTGGTTGAATTACAGAATACCGGGCCGCTCAGCCATCTTGCCTTACCAAGTTTAGTGGCTTTCGCTTCTGGCCTGTTAGGACGATCGGTACAAAGTCAGATGGTGGTACTGGGTGATATGAGCTTGGGTGGTTCTGTGACACCGGTGGAAAGTATTGCCGAATGTCTGCAAGTTGCTTTTGATGCTGGTGCCAAGAAGGTTGCTTTGCCAATGAGTAGTGCGGCAGATATCCCAACGATTCCTGTGGAACTGTTTACCAAGTTCCAGACCAGCTTTTATGCAGATCCGGTAGATGCTGTGTTTAAGGGGCTAGGGGTGGATTAATTTCATATCTGTCTGGAAGAGTTACAGTAGATTGTTTTAAATTCAGTTTCTCAAGTTAAACACCATGTTGTAAAAGCATAATACTGCCTCTTTTAAAGAGCTAGTATTTTAGTGGGGGATTACCCTTCATTTTTTCTTGATCAGATATCTGTTGTATTTTGACAGGATTTTGTTGATCTAAATATTTTTGATACCAAACACGCAATGTTTCAGGAGTACAACCGATTTTAGGAGCAATAGCTGTGATTGCTGCCCAAGTAGAAGGATAATCTTTTTCAGATTCAATTAGTAATTGAACCGCTCTTTCTCTGATTTCAGGGGTCAATTTTACTTTGCCATTTGTAAGGTAAAAGGGGGCAATTTTAGAATGCCGTTGACAATGTATCGCCTTTTGAGTTTGAAGCAATGTACAATGATAAGATTAACCCGTTAGGTCAGGTGGCCTAACTTAAATAAAAATTCTCCGACAAACCCGGTACGGTTCATAGCGAGTATCTGCTTATAAAAATTAGGTTTATTTGATTTTAACATCCGAATTGGGTATATGAGACTTTATGTTAAATGAATGATATAACCCATAGAGAAATATCATCAAATAATGAAGATACTTCGGATAAATTTTTGCTATAAATTATTGTTTTTATATCATTTTCTGAAAGCTTCCAAAATCCATCGGATGCTAGAATATATGTGGATTTTTTTTCAATATCTAAGGTCTTAAAGCTCAAGGGTTTTAACTTTTTTGTATTAAATGACTTGGTGACAATATTATCATTTGAAGAAGACCTAAGTATCATTTCGATACTTTGGGGATCTGTTTGATTATTTAAGCTCATCGCTAAATTATGAGGATAAGTAATCCAACTGATTTGTTGCTCATTATTGATTTTCCCAAGTCTGCAATCACCCAAATGTGCTGAATAAATTTGAGTCTGACTAAAAATAACCATCAAAATACTCATTGCTGCAGGTCGCAATTTTCCCCGATGTTCTATATAAAAATTCTCTGTTAGACGTTCAAAAAAATCATGTATATCTTGTGTAGTATTATTTAATTGAGCAAAGACGTCCTTCAAAGAAAGCACATAAGCCTGAAAATTTTTAACTAGTATGTCGCTGTTTTTACATCCCCCATGACCATCCACTACGTAACAAAAATATAGATTTTCATTATCAGTAAGGTTCCCTACAGCATCGATTCCAAATTTTTCTGGTGCGCTAAGATTCTGACATAAGGAAAAGGAGTTTATTAATATGCTTTTGGCCATTGTTTTATGATCGCTTGAATTACTTGTAAAGCTCTTTCTCTTGAGCCAAATCTACATTGATCTTCCATTATGATTTCAAAATCAGTTAATTCAGTGAGTTTTTTAAATTGGTCAGATAAGTAATCTTTGAGTTCTGTTGGAGCATTATAGACTTCTTCAACTAAGGAGGATCGTCCCAAGCAAATTGTGATGATATCTTCTAAGTCTTTGCTATATAAGGGATCTTCTTTACGGCCATGTAATGCTTCAAACTTGGTTGCTAAGAAATATTCAGGCATTAAGGTATTGATAATTAAATTATTTCCTAGCTTATACTCTACTTTTTTCTTATAAGCTTCTAGATACCAAGAATTAGAGAAGCCTAAAATTTTTTCATCAGTGGGCATAAAGTCTACAATTAGATCTTCCCCTAGTTGGTAGCGACAAGTGAAGTCCGTGTTCTTTTCAAATGGATCTGAACTTTGATAATTTTTAAACCCTAGTTTTCTGACTTTCTCATCTAACTCATACCATTGGGTTGTAGTCTTTATATCTACAATTAAATCAACATCTTGAGTGTATCTAGTTGATAAAGATAAATTTTCTGGATCTAAAAACAGGCTAGTAGTGCACCCTCCAATAAATACTAGGTCTTTGATAAGATCCTCGCTTAAAGCACTTATAACCTGCTCTAGCATCTTCATTTGTGTTAAAGCATTATTCATTGTAGATACTCACGTAATAACTTTTCAGCTATTTTCTTTTCCCTTGGGGAACCTATTCTAAACACATCAATAAGAGCAAAAACTTCATACAGGAAATTATCATCTAACGCTGCATATGGTACAGATTTATATAATGGTTCAACTGCTAATCCTGAAATTGATTGATAGCTTTGAGCGGGCCAAATATAAGGTAATGAAGAAGAATACGATAAATGATCTGAAAGTTTTTTATTATTGAAAACAGTAGGAATACCAATATCAATAGCACCAACTTCTGTATGGAAAAAGTATTGAAAACTGTAAATAATTAGGTCTAAGAGAGCTCTTCTATTGGTTTTCCATTGCATTTCTACTAGCTCTAATCGCTTAAATGGTGAATTAGAGGTTACGATCAATAGCCCTATCTTGATTAAACGCTTTAAAGATTCTGCAACCTCACTTTTACTAATAACTACTGCTTCAGCCAACCCTCTGATTGATAAAGAATCATAAAAAGCACTTAATTTTAAAAAGATATCTAACTGCTCATCTTCTAATTTATCCCACTCAAGTTGTGCTTCTGAATAGTATTCTTTGAATATCTGGTGCTGATTCTCAATAGAGATCAGTTTTACGAGAACTAGAATGTCTTGAGGTTTAATCATATTAAGTTACCTTGTCCTTAATCCGTGGACTGAATTCATATTTGATCAACTCATTACACTATTTGCAAGTATTTTTTAAAAATAATATTAAATAAAAAAGCCCGACATCTTGTCGGGCTTTTTCATGTTTGGTGCTAGGTAGGGCTGTCTACCTAATAATCCTGGTGCTAGAACTTATCGTTATTGTTTTATGTTCCGGAACGTCCTGTTCCTGTATGACTTCATCATAAGTAAAAAACCGCAGCTGCCCTAGCCGCAAAATCCCTAAATCTCTGTGCGCCAGGGCGTACAAAAATGGCTAAAAGTTGTCCCGGTTTTATCCGCAGAAATTGGGGATAGTTGGTGTCTATGTCGGATAACCGCCATTATATTTAATAAAAGTATAAGATCAGGGAAAGTTACAGTTTTTATTTAAAATTGAAGTATCCATTAGACTTATGAATATTTATAAAAGGTATATAATGAGTATTATTAACCCTCAAGAAACCTCTATGAAAGGTTTACAGTCAATCATTCTTTATGATTCTTTTCTTTCATCTAAACTATTCCGAGTTGATATTAGTGGTGGTCATACAAACATTACCGGTATCAACGGTGCAGGGAAAACCTCATTCCTGAACCTGATTCCTATTTTCTTTGGTGCCTCACCAAATGGGTTAATAGAGAAAGCTGCAAACAAGAAAAATTTCGTAGACTACTATTTGCCGAGCAGTCGAAGCATGGTGATTTTTGAATACCTTGCTCACTCAGGTACAAAGTGTGTGGTGCTGTATCGCAATAATAATCAGGGCAAGCACAACTACCGATTTGTTGATGGATGCGCGGAAGATACGCTATTAAGTGAGAGCAGTCTGGAAATCTTGGGTCTTTCTCAGAATGTGAAAGACGTATTTGATCAGGTTTATAAATCTGGCGTTGATGTGAGCCGTCAGATCGACAGCATCCCTGAATATATCTATACGCTGACTGCAGATAAATCACGACTGACAGGTGAAAGAAACCTTCGTGATTTATGCAACCGCTATTCACTGTCTGGAAGCAAACAACAGCTAAAATTCCTGAGCAATCTGACCCAGGTAACGATTAACCAGAACAATGTTGTCTCAAACTTCAAAACCATGTTAATTGAAGCGTATTTGGACAACGAGAAAATCAAAACAAAACCAACCTCTACCGCAGATTGGTTAGCAACCATCAATGATGTGAAAGCCCTACAAAGCCTTCAATCGGAAAAGCAGAAGATTATCTCTGGCATTCAGTTAAAGAATGCGGTCTTAGCCTCCTTTAATGCGCTTCATGCACACCTGTTGGTACTCCGGGACCATGTGGTGAACTACGAGCAGCAGATCAGTTCGATAGAGCATGAAATCTATGCGGTAAAGAACAAAGGGAATGAGACAGTCCGTAACCTGAATAACCAGATTGTACAAGTCAAAGAGCTGATTGCAGTAAAAGAAAAGTCTGCAGGTAACTTTAAACAGGCAATTCATGATATTGAAGTTGCGGAAAGACGTTATCAAGACATGAATATTTCCGTCATGGAACAGGAATATAAGAAACGTGCGCACTACTTCAACGAGATTGAAGAAGCGAAGAAATACAAACAGTTTTTGACTGAAAGCTACGAAAATATCAACCGCGAGTACGACAAGCATTCAGCAGATTTGCTTCGTGAAAAAATGGCATCCAGTGAAGCCCTTAATGCTGAATCTAACGAGGTTCAGGAGGCAATCAACCAGTTGCGAAACCGCTTTGATCTCAAGGTGAAAGAGCTTGAGCGCAAACAGGCTGAACAGCTCCAAATTCTTGATCAAGAAATTTCCAGTGAACGTCAAAGGCTTCTGGATATCCAGTCAGCAGCTATGGAGCGCATGCACCAATCAACACTGTTTACGGATGAAGAAAACCTACAGCTACAGCGCCTCAAGTTGGCTTATGAAGTCAAAGAGAATACCTTGTCTGCAAAGTCTGACGAATTGAAAGCGGCTCAAAACAAGCTTAAACAACTTAATTTTGATCAAAACAAGGCGCAGTATGATCTTAATGGATTAAAAGCCAAGCTTGAGAAAGCCAAGCAGTCAGAAGAGAATCTGCGTACAACCCTGTTCCAGAAAGACACCTTGCTACGGTTCCTGAATGATGCACCGAATGAAGATGTGGACTGGCGTACTACCATTGCGAAGGTCATCAATCCTGAGCTTTTCTTCAAAACCAACCTGAACCCTGTCTGGCAAACTGGCGTGAATGCCAATGCCCTAAGCCTCTATGGTCTTGAAATAGACCTGAACAAGTTGGAGATTCCAGGGGAAGCCGACAGTCTTGAGCAACTACAAATACGTCTGAAAGATGCCGAGATTTACACGGCTTCTTTGGTTGAGCAGTACGACAAGCAATCGCATCTGGCTCAGTCCATCCATAGAGAGATCAACGAGACCAATATTGCAGTTGTTAAACTCGAAAATGAGTTAAATACCCTGCAAAACGAGAAGCAGCAAGCCCGACAGGTTTATGACCAGACTGAGAAAGAGCTGAAAGCGAAGAAGGCAGAAGCTACACGTATTGAGCAAGAAGCTGTAAATAGAGCGAAATACGAGCTGCAAACTTTCAACAATCAGATTGAGCCGAAGAAACGTGGTGAGCTTCGATCAGCCAACATGCTTGAAAAAAATGGCTTAAAGGAGAGCTATGATGCGTCCTATGCAGACTTGCGTATCAAGCTTGATCTGATTGCCACAAAGGAAAAGCAGCTAGAGAGCAGCTATCAAGCCAAGATGGATGATTTGACCAACCTGTATCACAGCAAACTGCGTGAGCAAGGCGTGGATGAAAATATCCTGAAACAGGCAGAAATGAAGATCAAGGCTGCGATTGCACAGCACACCAAAGTCAAAGGCTATGAAAGCATTTTGGCTGAGTACGATATGTGGAAGAAAAACCACTATCAGTACAAGCAGAACCATATCGAGGACATGAACCAAGCTCTGAAACTTGTATCTGAATACAGCCACAATCTTTCCAAACTGGAAAGTGAGCTTGAACAAGTCCGAACCTCCCTTCGTACAAGAGTGGACAATCTTGAAGCGAGTGCACAAGATTTCAGGGAGAAAATCAAAAAGCTGGATAAACAGGGGCGTGAAATCGAAAACCTGTTCGATGACGATATCCTATTGGTAGAGGTAGATCGACCTGAGTTTTTAAGCTTCGACAGCTTCTCTCGTGATCTGGGTACGTTGGCTGATACACAGAAGAAACAGATTTATCAATTACGCTTGCAGACAAACGCTTCTAAGGCATTACTGCGCAAATATGAAGCCTTCTCTCTGTTCAAGCTGTTTGAGGAAAAGATGGAGAGTATGGGGACTACCAGTGAAACCATGAACACCATTAACTCCATGTCTACCATCGAAAGCATCATGGACTACGACTTGCCGAAAAAGCATGATGCAGTCACAAACATTTTCCGTAATAAATCGGCTCAGTTGCGTAACTATATTCAGGAAATCCTTAATCTAAATAAGCGTTTAAAGAGCGTATCTACGGAACTGTCTGGTTACCTGAACCGTAGCAACAAGTTCAAGGCATTCACTGACTTCTCAATGAATCTGGAAAGTGTGCTGAATGACAAGAACACCCTAGATCAGCTCAATCAGTTTGTTTTGCAGTGTGAGGACTATCAATCCTTTGAAAACATGCAAAGCAGCTCCATTCCGAGCGAGGATTTCATTCGTTGCTGTGAATACACCTTAAAGGCAATTGAAAGCACCAAAGGACATACTGATGATATCCGCTCTATGGTACGTCTGAAAATGAGCGTGATGAACAATGGTCGTCTTGCCGAGCTGCGTACTGACAACGACTTTACCAGTGCAGGGAGTACAGGAACGTCACGTATTCTGGTGCTGATCATGTTCCTCGCATTGTCACGGAAGTTATGCCCTGATAACTCGACCTACATCCATATCCCGCTTGACGAGATTGGCAACTTTGATGCGATCAACACCAATTTGCTGTTCGACATGATGGACCATAACAAAATCTATCTGGTCTGTGCTCAACCGGAAAACTCAACCTCTAACCACAAGTTTAAGAATCTCTACATTGTTGGAGCCAATGGTGTCAGCACTGTTGTTCCACTGGAAATCGAAGGCGATAACCCATTGCTTGCAGCAGAACCAGTCTAATAGGGAAAAAGTGGAGAATTTTAAATGGCTGATAAACGATTAACAAAAGTAGCGACCAAATTATTAGAAGGTTATCTAATTGACCAGTGGAGTGATTTTGAGAACTTTGAGTTTTTGAATGATGTCGAATTTTTAGATCAACTAAACAACCATATTAGTTTTCTAGGCAAAAAGTGTATTCAGACACCGTGCGGTGGTGGGTATTTCCTGATTTACCTTGATATTGAAAGTGACCCTGAGATCAAAAAGGTCATCACCAAACAGTTTGAGGAAAACGTCAGCAAAATGGAGCCACTTGTGGACTGGCTGCGACTGTTCAGAAAGGCAGGGGGGCGCAATGAACCTCTGATTGGAGGCGACAGAATTACGTCTGGTGAAATCCTGGTTGAAGTGGAGAAGTCCAAGCATGTCCAAAAAGGGCTAAAAGAACTCTCTGCAAAGTTGGGTAAGACCGCAAGCACAGTGAAAGACCAGATCAACGGTGTTATTCAGTTTTTGGTACAGCGCGAATATTTAGTGCCGGTTGGGGTTGTGGGTACTGAGTTTTTGGCAACTTCACGTTGGTCGATTTTCTACGATGAAGCTGAGTACCTTGCCGAACACAATGCGATTGATATCACTCAAACAGATGATGTGGAGCAGGGCGAGTTACTATGATCGACTTCGTGAATCCGGCTGAACGTGGGGCGAAGGTTTTCTCTGCAAACATTGATGCTATTGCCGAAGCAATCATGTTTACCAGTTCGTCTATTCAGGTCAATGAATCAAACAAATCCTTGATTGATAATTTGCTGTCTTGCGATCTTGGGTATCTGGATGCAGAAAAAAACACGCTGCATCTAAGAAACTTCGTCATTGAGTTTGTGAATTTCTATAAAAACAGAAAGAAACGCAACATTTCCGCACCCGACATTAGCGGTCTGATTGATCGTATCAAAACGGTGAGTACCGACTATGCCTTGTCAAAAGTCGAGGACCCGGAAAGTGCCGAAGTATTAAAGGTTGAAGCAAGTGACCTGATTATTGAGCTTTCAAACAATATCAGCGAGAACATGACCAATTTTGCCGATCAGTGCTTTGAGTATCTGTCGCTGTTCAACAACTACGACATGAAAATGCGTAAGGCTGAACAAAGCTTAAAGACTGCCAAAATGCTAATTACGGCACTGGAAATCCTTTCACCAAATACGATGGATGAATTGGCGGTAGGTGATGCAGACTTGCAGAGAGTGATCTCCAAACGTCTCAAGCCAAGCGTGTTTGAAGCCATTGAAGAAATGAACCACAGCCATCACCGACTGGACAAGCAACTCTTTGAATGGAAAAAGGACATAAAAACCCAGGAGCGAATCAATCTGATTGATGCGCTGCACCGTCATTTTGCCAACAACCGGACGCTGAATGCCGATATTGATTTCAACAAGGCACCTGATAGCTTCCGTCGTGTACCACTTATCAAGCTGAAAGCTCGTGCCGATATCTACCTTGAGGATTTTGAGAACACTTTATCTGCGGTAGCTCAGACAGCCAATCAGAAGCGTGTTAAAAAAGATGGTCCAGTTGTTAAAAAAAAACGCCCACCGGTAGAGAAGGCAACGCATACGATAGTGAAGGCAGTCTCACCTCTGGATAAAGCTGCATTTTTCTTCTTTGACGCTTTTGGCAGTCCGGCAATCAATGAAATATCAGCAAAGAACGCCTACATACGCCTAGAGCCTGGATGCAAATTTGAATACTGGATTAGTCGCCTCCTGTATGAGTTTGAACTCAACCACTCAAACCATCTTGAGTTGCAGTTAGTGGGTGAAACGGATGCTAAATATAATGGCAACTACTACATTTCAGATATCGTGTTTCGTCGCAAAGACAGCAACGGAAAGGTGATGCAATGCGCTTAGGGCAAAGAGAACTCTCAATCATTCAGACGGTTTTACAGCTTAAAACCAGAGTGGTGAAGCTTAACAAGACATGGACAATGCTGAACAAAGACATGCAGATCGGTAGCATCATCAAACGTGAGCTGCATCTAAGTGAATCAGATCTTGATGTGCTTCGGGTTCTGTACGGAAAGCATGTAAAAACGGAGCCAGAGGTAACGTATGACTCCAATGCAGACCGAATATCGCTTGCTGATCATCGTATAGATGAAAAGTCTGGCAATGCCAGCGTTTTCGGTGAGCAGCTTTGGTTTGCTGCGATCAATGCACAACTACCGTTAAAGTCCGGTGAGATGCACATTGCACATCCTGGCGTGACAACAGCCGTGTCCTTAGAGCATCTTGCAGTAGAAAAAATCAGGAAGCTGATCATTATTGAGAATGGCACTATGCTTGTACGGATTTCGGACTGGTATCAGCAAGTTCCACTCGAATGGCAAGACAGCCTATTCCTTTACAGGGGGCATGGTAAGAACTGCCGGTCAGTCAATCAGTTGCTTGAAGTTCTGCCAGAAGAATGTCCGGTAGCGGTGTATACCGATTTCGACCTGTATGGGTTGAATATCGCCAATAATTTCAACCTGATCAGACCAGTCTCTGTGATGGTTCCCCAATGTTGGCAAAGCATTAAAGAACAACACCCTGATAACAACTTCTATAAGTATGTAGACCAGTCAGAGTACATTTCGGATTTGTCGGAAACCGAAGGCATGTCGGAGCCGATGAAAGCGATCTTGAAGCATGTGAACTTCAATAAAGTTGCAGTTATGCAAGAGAACGTGAACCGGCTTGGTCCATTGGTGTGTATAGCAATTTAAGGGCACTGTTGCAAAAGTTCAAGGTGTTACTTTAGACTATACCCTAAAATTACATTTTAAAAGTTCTTAAAAACATGTACCATTTAAATGTTTTTTAATCATAAGTAACATGTAACTTTGGTATTAAAGATTTATAATTTACGAAATTGTTCATTTTTATCCAATTGGGGCGTAAAAAGGGCTTTGTTGCACAAAGATTTGAAATGCAAAGCGCCCCTAATTGATCCAAATTTAAGGCGTAACTTGGGTAAGTGGGCGACCTAATTCCGTAAATCTGTTAAGGACTGCTACACGTGCATGGAT
>NZ_VOZY01000018.1:0-33837 GCF_013419525.1 Acinetobacter sp. YH12076
AAGAAGAATTGGGGTTGAGCATGTATTTGGTAGTTTAAAAACTTTCAAAATCCTTGCCGAGCGATATCGTAATCGAGGAAAAAGACTGGGCTTAAGATTCAATTTAATTGCGGGAATCTATAATTTAGAGCTGAGCAAAAAATGAATTATGAAAGAAGTCTATACTTAATTATTGATAAATTTAAAGCGTCATGATGAAATGTCTTTGTAAAACTATCTCATCATGCTCTGGAAAATTAATTTTTATTTAATGATTTTTAAATAAGATTTAATATTTTTCAATGTTTTATAGGTTTAGTTACCTGCTTTCTCATAGGTATGTAGTGAATTCCCCATTGCTGAGTTAATTCACCTACAATCTCAAAGCCAAATTTTTTATAAATTTCTAAAGCATAGAAACTCGAATTTACCGTAATATGCTCAGGCTCATGCTGCATTATTTCGCTTTCTATAAACTCCCACATTTGACGTCCAAAACCTTGGCCATGATATTCAGGTTTCAAGAAAAAATGCATGAGATGTGCAGGATGCACATAAGCTACATTGCCAACGATTTCTTGATTTATTTCAGCAACAAAATAATGGATTAAATCACGCTCAAAAATATGTTTGAGCATGTGGGGCTTAAAGCGCTCACGACCTTCTTCACTGCAAATAACATCATCGACAAATGGTTCAATGACTGCCGCGATTCCATCAACATCCTCTACACAGGCTGGGCGTATGATCATTTTTAGCATGTTGTTCTCTTTATAAAAGTAATCCTTAAACTTCCTCCGTCAAAGAAAATAAACTTTCTTAAAAGAGTCATTTAATGAATTATCGCTTTTAGCTGTTATTTTTCAATACGTTTAAAAGTTACTTCAGCTAAATTTAAAATAGATGTTGTACATCCAATATGCAATTCTCATTCATATATTTTCATCACAATTTTAAAATATATGTGAGGTATAAACGCTGAATGAATTCAGAAACATAAAAAATCCTCCACGTTTGGAGGATTTTTTTACTTTATTTATTGAATAGCCATCAAATATTTAATACACATCACGGCGGTAACGACCTGCTTTACGCAGTGTATGCAATTGTTCAATGCCCAGTATATCTTGCAAAGTTGCATCTACCGCTTTGGCCATATTTAAACTGCCGCAGATATAGAGACAAGCCCCTTGCTCTAGCCAATCAACCAATTCAGCTTTTTTTACAACTAGGACATCTTGCACATATTTTTCAGCAAATCCATCACAAGAAAATACCCGATCGATTTCTGCAATTTTACCTTGGCTTTGCAATTCACGCAGTTCATCAGCAAAAATTGCATCGAAAGCTTGTTGACGTTCACCATAAATAAACCAGTTTTGATAGTGCACCGTTGCGACACGTTGCTAAAGATGTGAAAGCAAACCCGCCATTCCTGAGCCATTGCCAATCATAATTGCCGACTTAACGCCCTCTGCTAAGTGAAAATTTGGATTCGCACGAATATAGGCATGAATACATTGTCCAAGTTTTAAATCTTGTGTTAATAAACCAGAACCTAAACCTAGTTCATCGCCATGCTGCTCTTGACGTACGACGAGCTCTAAATCTTTTTAATTAAATAGAGTTTGATAATTTCACGCTTATACTAAACGACTGAATAAAGACTATAATAAAAATTAAAAATTCATTCGCCATTCGCGAAATCTTCGAGCAATCATGTCCAAAAATCTTGCAACGCTGATTGGATTCAGTGCAATCTTACAATGGTCTTCTATTGTTGGTTTACTTAAGAAAATTAGTTTCAGTATTGGCCCTGATCTTGCTGTACTCTTTATGTATACCTTGAGCGCAATTATTCTATTGCTCTTATTTAAAATTCCAAACCTTAAACTGGTTCCGCGCCAATTTTTGATATATGCCACCCTTTTATTTGTGATTTATGAGTTGTGTTTTTCGTATGCCATTGCTTTGGCTCAAACAGCTCAACAAGCGATTGAAATCAGTTTGGTCAATTATTTATGGCCGAGTCTGACAATTGCCGCGTTAATATTATTTAAAGAATTAAAATTTAACTTTTTCGTAATCATTGGTTTAGCCATTAGTTTGGGCGGCATTATTTTAATCCAAACTGTTAACGGAAGTTTTAACTGGTCTACAGTCTTTACCAACATTCAGTCCAATCCATTAAGCTATTTTCTTGCTTTTATGGGCGCTAGTTTATGGTCACTCTACTGTGTGATTACACGTAAATACAGTCATGGACATAACCCTATTTCATTCTTTTTCGTCGTGATCACGATTATGCTATGGCTAAAAATGTTGATATTTCACGGTATTCCGCGAATGCCTGCCGTAGACTTACATACTGGTATGTATATGTTGACCGTGTCCATTGTAACCGCTTTGGGTTATGCAGCGTGGAATGTAGGTATTATTAAAGGCAATATTACGATATTGGTGACTTTATCGTATTTTAGTCCGATTTTTTCTTCGGTTATTTCAATGTTTATATTACAGACACCACTGAGTTTAAGTTTTTGGCATGGTGCCATTTTGGTGACATTAGGTTCGCTGGTATGTTGGATTTCAACCAGTTGGCCACAAATTAAAGCCAGATTAATGCAATTGCGCCATGAATAATAAGAAGCAGTCACTTGGCTCATTTATCTTAAACTGAATAGCAAAACCGCGATTAGGCACAGCATATGAAGTAACTGTGTTGGTGCAAAATATAGAAAATATTTCCAGCCACCTGTGAGAAATGCATTCACACATTTTGAAATCGCATGGGCTGATAATCCAATCACCACAGCATAAACCAATGTTAAATTGTCGATATTACCTTGCATCACCACGGTTGCCATAGCTGCATGGACTTCAAAGAGTGATGCTAATAATGTCCCTAAAATTAAGCCTTTATCACCTAAAGCGAGATTTAATCCATAAACAAGTGCTTGGATCAAAGTAAGCGTGATGGCAATGATTGCCGCCTGTTTTAAGCTAAACATTCGACTATCGGTATTTTCTAACGGCACTGGTTCATTTGCCTCTACACGAAGCATTTCCGGTTCTGTCTCTTTATTATGCTGAACTTGAGATGAGCCATAAATCAAATATAGCGCAGCAAGGACTAATATCAAGATGCCGACGATACTTGGTATAACTAATATTTTAAACCATGCAAAACTCACCCCAAGTACGATGATCAAGAGTTGAACCAATGTTGCAACACATGAAAAAAGTCCTGCCCCTGCATTACTTTTGGCACTGGCTTTTCCTGCTCGTACTTCCATGCCTAAGCTTGCGATTGTTGCTGTGCTCGACACAAAACCTGATGCCAAGGCCGATAAGATAATCGCTTTATCAGAAGATAGAAGCCGCTTGGCGATGTGCGCTAATGACTGCACCACCAAGATCAATATCAGTAATTTTAAAATCACATAGGGATTTAATACTGAACCCCAATAGGCTTGATTTGGAGTTAAAGGTAAGGCAATTAGGATCAATGCCAGTAAAAAGACCCCATCTCTTAACTCATAGTCTTTGATCCAATGCGCTGCAAAATGATGTAAGCCTTTTTTTCCAACTAATATGAGGGTCAACACCACAGCCAAACACGCAGCCAGTGGAATATTAAAAACACAAGCGGCGCCGATTAAATAAGTCATAACAAAAGCAAGTTCAGTAGTTGTTCCAATATCTTGTTTTTGTTGGCTTAATCCATAATAGCTAAACATGCTGACGACAATTGCACCGAGTACACCAACAGCTAAATGGATTAAAAAACACAGTGCTCCAAACAACGCACAAATGGTAAATGAGCGTAAACCGGCAAAGCTCTGTTCACTGTCCAAATTGTTGTTACGTTGACGCTCCAAACCGATGAGCAATCCACAGCCTAAAGCCGAAGCTAAAATCGTTAACAATGCGGGGAAGGATAAAGTTTGTATGAGTATTTCCAAATTTAAGCCCTCCCATCAATACATTGTTTATTTTGGCAATATAAATAAAAAATAATAAAAAAATTTAACGCTAAAATTTGAAAAATAAATATATAGATTGAACAACTTGAGCATTTTCAATCATGTTCAAAGTTTAGTCATTCTTTAAATCATAAACAATTCCATGATAAATATCCTAGTGGACATCAAATATTTCTCATCTTTTAATTAAAAAAATATTCGAAAATCTGACTTAAATTCGGACTTTTTTTACCTTCATGTCTGTTTAAAGCACACATTAAGCCCAAATCACCATAATCGCCGCAATCACCACTAGGGCTAAACCCCAATGATCAGTTCTTGCGAGTTTTTCCTTAAAGAAATAGGCAGAGATTAAGAGGCTAAATAATATTTCGATTTGACCTAGGGTTTTGACAATCGCAACCGTTTGCATACTCATAGCAGTAAACCAGCCCAAGGATGCTAGAAAGCTACAGACACTAACGCGAAAGTTCAGACCGACTCTATCCCACATGGCAATGAGCGTTTTGCGGCTAAATAGACTGAGGTACAGCAGCATAATCACACATTGAAAGCCAATTACACTCAACAATACCCACGCCGCACGATGCAAAGTCGGTAAATCACTTAGCTCTAAACTGGCTTCACGAACCAATAAAGAGGTAATAGCAAAACTTAATCCACTCCCTACACCGATGCATAAAGTTGGCAAAGATAACTTTTGTCGTTGAGAACCTTTGCTTAAAAGAAAAACGGCTATGCCACCAACCAAAACACCAATCCAACCAAATAAACTTAAATGTTCACTTAAAAAAATCACCCCCACTATGGCCGCAAAGATGGCTTCACTTTTCGCTAAACCGACGCCGATGGCATAATTCTTTTGCTTAAAAAGCAAGACCATTAAAATCGTCGCTAAAATTTGACTTAGTCCTGCAATCACCACATAGATCCAAAACATAGGTGTAAATGTGGTCACCTGAGTCACAGGCTGTTGTTGGTACAGCACAAATAAATAAATGCAGGCAAATGGGAGCCCAAAAATAAACCGTGCAAGGGTGACACCATACACATCAACAGTGGTACTGAGTTGTTTTTGAAATGCATTGCGCCATGACTGCATAAAAGCAGCCATTAAAGTGAATAAGATCCAAACTAGAAACATAAGAAAGGTGGTTTAACGGTGGATGCCTCATCAATTTACGCTTTTATTGAATTGAATGCGACCTAACACGGCTAGATTATTCATTGAACTTGGTTATGGATTCATTGAAAAAATTTTATTTAAAAACCTCATATTAAGAATATGGTATTTATCAAAATTTAAGTTTTTATAAAAATACGCAAAGGCATGTTACCTTTGCGTTTTGCTCCTTACCAACATTTAGTTAGTGACTTATATTAAGTTAGCTTTCTATTAATACAGCACCAAATTGCTCACGTAGATCTTTTTTCAGCATTTTACCTGTTCCACTCAATGGAATAGCATCCACGAAAATCACTTTATCTGGCACCTGCCATTTAGCGACTTTATCTGCATAATAATCCAAAATTTCTGTATCAGATAAATCGACATCTGGCTTTTTAATTGCAATCAATACAGGACGCTCATCCCATTTTGGATGGGTTGCTGCAATCACTGCCGCCATTGCAATTTTAGGATGTCCCATAGCTAAATTTTCTAACTCAACGGAAGAAATCCATTCACCGCCCGATTTGATCAAATCTTTTGAACGGTCACTAATTTTTAAGAAACCATCTTCGTTCAGGGTTGCAATATCCCCGGTATCAAACCAACCATCTGAGGTTAATGCAGATTCTGTTTTGCCAAAGTAATTGCCAATAATCCAATGCCCTTGGATCTGTAAATTACCCGTCGTTTCGCCATCACGTGCAACTTCGTGTGTACCGTTTTCTTCATCGGTAATACGTAAATCGACCCCGAATGGTGGACGACCTTGTGACAATCGTACTTGTAATTGTTCTTCTTCAGATAATAACAAATGTTTGGCTTTAAATTGGTTTGAAGAACCTAATGGACTGGTTTCGGTCATTCCCCAAGCATGAATCGTTTCACAGTTAAATTGTTCTTTAAACACTTTTAACATCGCAGGAGGACAAGCAGATCCACCAACCACATTACGCATTAAACTTTCAAGCTGACTACCCGCTTGTTGCGCAGCATTAATCAAACCCTGCCAAATCGTTGGAACACCCAATGCAACGGATACTTTATAGTCATCAATCATTTGCGTCAGGCTTGCTCCATCTAAACCTGGGCCTGGCAGCACTAAAGTACATCCCACCATTGCCGCAGCATATGGCGTACCCCATGCGTTGACATGGAACATCGGCACAACGGGCATCATAATATCTCGCGCTGAGATATTTAATGAATCCGGCATACAAATCGCATAACTGTGTAAGACTGTTGAACGATGACTATACAACACGCCTTTCGGATTGCCTGTGGTACCTGAGGTATAACATAACGAACTAGCCGATAATTCATCTAATTCTGGCCATGTATAGTCTGCAGATTGCGCCGCGATGAGTTCATCATAAAATTTAACTTCTGGTACCGCTTCGATAATTGCTGCATCTGGTGCATCTAAACAAATAAAATGTTCAACAGATTTTAATAAAGGTTTTACTGCTTTGATTAAAGGCAAAAAGGTTTTATCAAATAACATCACGCGGTCTGCGGCATCATTGATGATAAAAATTAATTGTTCTGGAAATAAACGTGGATTAATGGTGTGACAGACATAACCACTACCTGAAATAGCGTACCAAGACTCTAAGTGACGGTGGTTATTCCAAGCGATCGTCGCAACACGATCCCCTAAATTTAAACCGAGAGATGCAAGAACATTAGCAAATCGTTTTGAATTTTTATGAACATCACCCCAAGTGGTTTTCGTAATCGTCGTGTCTGTATTTTTTGAAATTACTAAACTATCCGCATGATAGCGACCTGCATGTTCAATCATGCTACTAATCAAAAGCGGTTTAAACATCATATTACCAAGCATTGTTTGCTCCCACATTCATCCATATTGAGTTGTTTTTTTTCCGCACTGTCCTGCAGATTTTTTAAAACTTTGTACCATGTCAAAAGTGATTATTCTTTATCGACAAGGTTGAAAGCAGTAGATATGAAACGCATATCCAAAACTGATTCTTATGTTTTAACCTTAATTGATTTTAGAATCCACTGTTTTATTGCTCAAAATATGAATGCTTTAGTGGTATAAAATGCAAAAATTAAAGCTTTAGCCCTATTCAAAATATAGTCTTATTTAGTTATAACACTGCTGCTTTAAAAAATGTCGTTTTCAGTTATCAAATAATCGACTGAGTCAATTAGCATAAAAAAACCCAGTCTAGATACACTGGGTTCAATCGTCGCATTAGCCGTTGTAGTTACAATAGTTACAGCACTTCAAACTCAATACGACGGTTTTTCTTACGGCCTTCAGGCGTAGCATTGTCTGCCACAGGCTTATTTGAGCCCATCCCTTCAGTACTTAAGTTCGCCGCTGCAATATTTTTTGAAATCAGGTAGTTTTTAACTGCATTAGCACGATCTTGGCTTAAACTTAAGTTTTTCTCAGGATTCCCCGAGCTGTCTGTGTGACCAATAATTCGTACTTTTTTCCCACCGACGCGATTCAGTGCGATAACCATTTCATCTAAGATCTGTACCCCAGATGGTGCTAAAATCGCGCTTCCAGATTCAAATTCAATAATACGATTACGTAAAGCCGCATCAATAATGGCCTGTTCAGCCTGATTGACAGAAAGCTGTGCATTGAAACGAAAAGGTGCCGTGACCAAAGACTGAAACTTGGTGGTAGTTGGTTGGATATCATTTTGATTTGACATCTTTCCACTTAAATCGACTTGCGTTCCGCGTACAGAGAGTTTCCCCTGTTTTACTTTTTTTAAGTCGTCATTAATCATTTGGCTTACGCTATTACCCCAACCATTAGGTGCTGTAACCGCTCGAACCTGAATTTTATCAACCACATTTGCCTGACCATAGGTCAAATAGGCTTTATTTAATATTTCTTGCTTGGTTGCTTCATTCGGTACAGCACCTTCAATCACAATAGGCTCTGCCCAAAGCAAAGTCGAACAACCTAAAATGCATACACTCGCAATAAATTTGGGCAACATTGGTAAGATTCTTTGCATCATTATTCTTCTATAAAAGTCTGTCTAAAAAGTTTAATGCCATGAATAAGGCTGATCTGACGCTCACTCAAAGACTGTTCCAAAACGGCTAAGCCTGCATTTTGTTCAAGATAAGGATCAATCCAACTGGCATCGATCAGGGAAACCCAATGATCACTTTGCATATTTTGGGTAAAAACATCATTGAGTGCAGTAATATCAGCACCTTGAAAACCAAATAGTAAAACAGGTGAATCACTGTGTAGGATGCCAATGAGTAACTCAGCATCTTGGTTTTCGACAAAACGACTAATTAAATTGACCCAAAAAGCCGCGATTTCATAGCAGTAACTAATATTATTGATCGGTAAGATCAACACTTTATTCAACCGAGACGTGCCCTGATGAATAATCGGTTGTAGCAGCAAACCGAGACCAATCATGCTTTGCGCCAACTGATAAGGCGTAAAATTCAATAAACGTGCAAATGAATGCAACGTATGGTGCTCATAAAAAGAAGAGGTTTCTTCTGTTCCGAACACTTGGATTTCGTTATTCAATTTGCCTAATTTATCGAGCAAAATATCGGGATCGCGAATAGAACGCATCACTCGGTTACGCTGATATAAGTCAATTAAGGTTTGTTTATAACGATATGGTGCATACAAAATATTATCGAAAGGATCATCGATTTCTAGCAGATGAGCGAGCACCATTGGAAATTGACGCTTTGAACTGTCTTCACTACTAATCAAATTGGCAACCAAAAAACGCTTATCTTTTGGACTGGCAATAAAGAAATCTAATGAAGGCAGTGAGTTATACGCTGCATTAAAATTGTCTGAACGCATAGCGAACTCAAGCGCCTCCGTGATCCACTGATCGATTAACTGAATCAGTGAATATTGTTCACGGCTCTTTAAGAAATCACCACGAGCTGGACATTTTCCATAATACAGCGGTGTCGTTCTCACTTCATACATCGTCACACTCCTTGTTCTTTTGCACGAATGCCACCGCTCTCATTTTTAAATTCATCATCATGGTGTTGCTGTTCCTTGTACAACACTCATCGGTGAAGTCGCTGGTGGCGCTACAGGCGCTTGTCCTGCAGGCATCGTTTGCGCTGCGACGACACGAACACCTTTATTCGTCACCACTTGATCAACAAGAGTCATACCTGAATAGCCTGAACCTGTAGTTGGGCCAGATGCGTTACCACTAATTAAACGGAAATTCACTTTAACAAACACTTTTGGATTTTGTTTGCTACGCCACACCATTTCAAATGAATTACCATTTTGTGTACGCTGAGCGCCTTCAACCAATCGGTTAATACCATATTCACCCGGCTCATCAAAAATCGTATGCGTTTGACCTTCCAAGTCAATTGCAGTAATACGTGCACCCGGAATTGCCCCTTTATTTGGCCAAACGAAGTTCACCCATTGCTGAACACCGTTTTCATACACCATACGCTGACCATCAATATCAATGGTATATGAAAGCAACTGTGTATTTTCTAATGGGAAGAACTGGAAGTTCGATTGATTGGTTGCCGCAGGTGCTGCTTGACTCAATTCCCCTGTAGCAACGCCATTACTTGGCGCAACATAGCGTTGGAAGTTCGCTACAAATTGTGGATTTAAACCAATGCCCAAATCTTTCCATGTTTTCGTGGTTAAGGTATAGCCTCGACGAATCACCAATGGATCCAAATATTCTTTTACAAAACGAGCGATACTTCCGTTTTCACCAAAAATTTGGCTAATTTCATTACTGGTCGCTTGTAAAGTAGCATTGCTATTAAATGGATATTTAGGCGCAAGATTGGTTGTAAATGGTTGATACGCCTGCATTGCCCACAATTTATTTATTTCGTTTTGAGCAGGTATCAACAGAACTTCAAATGACTGGGTCACTGGCTGCATAAAGAGTTTTTGAATCAACTGTTGATCTAATTCATTTAGACCCACAGACATTTTTTCATCTACGAATTTTTGTGTGCTATTAAAGACTGAGCTTTGATCATTGATGGTTTGTTTCACCAATGTCATGCTTGCAGGTCCCATATCACCGCCACTCTTCAAATCATTGAACTTACTACGTACTTGACTCAAAGACAGCATGTATTCATCTAAAATAGATTTGTTTTGCTGATCATCACGCTTACGAACTAGTTGATAGAACACATCAAATTCTTTTGCAATAACACCTTGACCGGCTTTAGAAGCAACTTGCTGTGCCTGCTGCGCATCATCACGGCTGAGGACTTTACGTTTAAACCACGCAATAAAACCTTTCTGAGGCGCAGCCAGTTCTGCTTGAACAATTGGATTATCCCAACTGGTTTCTTTCGCAATACGGTCCACCACTTTACGAATTGGCGAATTCTCAGGTTCACCTAAAATATCGATAAAACGTGACTGCTGAGCAACATCTGCACCTTTGCCATAATGCACAGCATTTAAAAATTTACGCCATTCAGCGATATATTCCTGCTTATAAAGTTCGGTTAACTGTTTACTGATCTGATCTGGACTACCACTAAACGTCAGGTCATCAGAGCGATTGGTATTGAGTACCCAATCTTGGGTATCTGTCGGATTATTCGCAGCTTGGTTAATCGCATCTTTTACATAATCATTCCATGCTTGGTAAGTAAAAATACCCGGCAAGGCATAACTACCTAACATGCTGTTTTGGCCTGTTTCACCTAAAATTTGCTTCACAGTTACTGCAGGGAAACGTACCGAACCACGCATTTTAATTTCATTATAAACGCGGTCACGTGCAGGAATACCCATAGTAACAGCCGTCAATAATTGACGTGTTTGATCAACCAATAAAGGATCAGATTCCATTTGCGGGAACGCAGGATCAGCAGCTAAAGTCATCGCATAAGATAAAACTTGTTCAGCTTTTTGAATCATTTCCCCACGTGGCATTTGACCACGATTTGAATCTAACCATGAACGCCAGAAACGAGTAACTTGGTCACTCAAATGGCTCGATTCCATATATTTATGATTGCTCATCATCAAATAAGCCTTCAGTGCATTATATGCATCCTGAGGGTTAGTATCTGATGGTTCTAAATAGGGCTGATTTGATTTCACAGCTTGAGTGATTTGAACATTGACGTGATTTTCTTTCAACGTCGCTTCATTGGCTTTGACACGTTGTAAGTACTGCGCCATATTTTGCTGAGATGGTACTAATACAATTTGTTGAATGCCACGTAAATACTCAACTTTGAGTTTTTCACGGATTTTATTCCCTTGGTATAAACCAAAACTATATTTCAATGGACGATCTTCATCAAAATGATCGAGCTGCTGTAAATGTCCTTGTAATATCAGCAATGCATCCAATTGAGTCGAAAGCTCACTTCCGCTACGGCTTTCCATTTGCACAACTTTGTCTAAGTCAGCTTGAACTTCCGCCACGAGTTGTTGGTTATTACGATACGACCAAACCCATAACCCAAGCACCACAGCAACCAATAACAATGCAGCAATAAATGCCATAAAGCGCTGACGTTTACGTGCAGGATTGATATGTTGTTTAACTAGATTTTTATCTTTTAAAATGACGGTTGAAAAGAGTCCTTTTAAGAAATAACCATGGTCTTGCGAAACAGAATTCGTAGGAATGCCAAACTCACTATCCGTACTTTTCACCAAATGAAAGTCTTCAGCGATTTGCTCGGTCATTGGACTTTCAATCACACCTTCTTGTAACGCACTGGTGAAATAGAACCCACGGAAAACTGGTTTAAACTGATAAGGGTTGTCTTGAAACAACGTACCAATAAAAGTTTTTAACACTGGCTTTAAACTTTTAAACTCCAGTGGAAATGTCATTACACTTGGAGAAATATTTTGCGAATGACGACGACTCAAGTGCGTAGTACTGACGCTCTTCAAACCATCGTATAAAATTGAATAATGCTTTTCGAACATCTCTACAGCATGTTCAGATGAGTCTGGATCATAAGGCAGTGTTGCACCCCAAACTTGATCAAATTCATCCTTATCATAACAATCAAAAAATTCAGTAAAGCCAGCAATCAAATCCATTTTTGAAAAAACGATATAGACTGGTGCAAAAATTTCTAAACGTTCCGTCAAATCCTGTATACGTGCGCGTAAGTTTTTGGCTAATTTGATTGATTTTTCAGGACTTTGACTAACAAGCTCAGCCACAGAAACAATCACGATTAAACCGTTAATTGGTGCTTTAGAACGGTTTTTTTTGAGAATATTTAAGAAACCTAACCATTCTGAATGGTCTTCGGCATAAACAGAATATCGACCTGCGGTATCGAGTAAGACACCATCTGTAGAGAAAAACCAATCGCAGTTACGAGTACCACTTAGACCTGCCGACACCATTTTCTGATGAGTTTCTTCAAATGGAAATCTAAGACCAGAATTATAAATCGCTGAACTTTTACCCGCTGCTGGGTTACCAATCACCATGTACCAAGGTAATTCATATAGGGCTGCATTACCCTTTTTGTCGCCGAGTTTTGATTTACGGATAAGTTGAATCGAGTCTTTCATTTGCTGATTAATCAGCGCAAGTTCTTCTTTATTCTTTTGTTTGCCGTATTCAGCTTCATTATCTTTGGCAATCGCCTCAGCTAGCTCTTCGCCATGCTGTTTATGACGATAATGCTGCACTAATTCATAAATACCCCACAGAATTAATCCGAGAATATAAACAGCAACCACAATGTAAAAAGTCTTTTGTGGAATCGAATTATGCATAGCCACAATGGCCACAAAAAATGACAAAGCCACCATCGCTTTAGGATTGGTGACGTACTGCCAAACATAACCGAGGATCGTATAAAATAGTGTGTTCACAATGTTCTCAATTTCGTCTTAATTCTAATTAAACAGTTTCTTGTTCAAGTTCATCTTCTACTGAAAATGCTTGAATAAAAGCAAATGTCGATTCTTGGTCTGTGCTATAAATCATGGCAGTTAACTCTTCTGGCAAGTGCATACCCAACATGAATCCAAAAATTTTTGCCAATTGCTGGGTATTTCCAAGATTCTGTTTTGTATATAAAAAATGATAGGTTTCAATCGCGGTTTCATTAAATTTATACTGTAATTTTTTCACCACTTTCATATCCGTTGCATCATCTAACATCAATAAAAAGGGTTGTTCTTGATCATACTGATCTAAATTATTCAGTGCTTTAAGCTCTAAATTACGTTTCAACTCAGGCTCATGTGCCACCACTTGTAGCACTTTATTTGGAGTTAAACCTCGAACTTGAACGTCTGAAGCAGCCAAACACCAACTCGATGCAAACTCTGCAGCAATGTATTTTTCTTGTAACCACATCTTTTCATCAATCCATTCTTGGTCGATTTCAGAGTCAGCATTGAGAATCAAACTGACTTCAAACTTTTGTTTTGAAATCATCTCTAAAATGCTTAACCATTCTGAATAAGCGACTTGAGTGCCGATAAAATGTGGCTCGATATGAATTTGTTCGGGAATGATCGAAAATCCGTCAGATAGATACTGCTGAATAATTTGAGCATAATCATCATTCCATTGATGAATCAAATTATCAGCAAGCAAAATATGGACATTTAAACGATTTAAACGTGAAACTTGCTGTGCATTGTTCGCCAAATGTTCTGGATGTTCATCTTGCGTATAATCTGGATCCACCCAACCCGGATGCATACGGTACTGATATGCCAATTCACTATCATAAAAGAGTGCTGATTGCTTCAGATGCTCAGCAATTAAAAATAGACTTTCAGCGTGTTGCTCTAGTTGTTGCTGAATAAGTGACTGGATTCGTTTTTCACGCATGGTGATGGCACTATATTCATCATCTGCTTCTTCATTAGTGAGTTCATCTAAACCTTTGATTCGAAATGAAAGAACAGGCAAACCGTATGCATTGAATAATTTATCATCGAGTTCAGGACTTTTGAATTGTTGAATATCTTGGATAATTTGTTCGTTTTCACCAAAACTATGCCAAGCCGCTGATGAATAAACATTTAAACGAAATTGCTGTACATCAATAGGCTTCGGTTTTGCTTGTTCAATGGCCTCAAGTTGTTGTTGCTCAGCTTGTTCTTCTGCACGTTTTTCAGCTTCAAGTTTTTTTTCTTTTTGATGTTGAATGCCCTTGTAAAGCAAATAAGGCGACAAAATAATTGCACATAAAGCTAAAGGAAGAAGTAAAAAGTATGTGACTAAATCGAAAGCCGTCGGATCATAGCCTGTATCTCGCCAGTAAAAAATCACGAAAGCAGTACACAAAACAAAAAGCGTACTAAAGGTTCCAATTATTAATTTCAGCATTATTATGCATTCCCCATTAAGGCATAACAGGTTTCTGTATTATCGACCTGTTTATTCGGCTGTAAAAATGCTCCCTGAGCTAAACCAATTCCGCTCAAAGAATTTAAACACACCGGTTTTATTTCTTCTTTTTGTAAAATTAAGCGCACATCCACCATTAATGTTGGACTACACCAAGTTTGAATCATTTGTTTTAATTTTAGGCTGCGTGCCTGATTCGGTAAAAATGTTAAATAATCTTCATGATTTAAAGGTCCAATCACGATTTCAATTTTTTCGTCAATCTGTTGAATCTTCTCACCACAAAAAGTATTCAGCCCCAATAAGCTCGGCTGAGATCCACCTAAACATGTTCTCTGATCTTCTTCAAATACAAAAGTTTCAGGGATAAATTCTCGAATATCAAATTTCTGCTTAAAGATACAATTCAGCATGGTTTTTAATGCATAAGCTGTATTGTTTTGCCCCTGCATTAAACCTGAGAATTCAGCAAAATAATCATCTAAATCTGGCTGATCATGCTGGCTACTGATATAACCATTTAATGCATGTAAAATATCAAGATAGTGATTATCCTGCTCGATTTCATAACGAATAGGTAAATGATAATTTAAACTGGCATCAACATAATGTGCTGTTAATTTATGATTAAACAGCCCTAAAAACTTTTGTGTTTCGTGTCGCTGATGTCGCCCGCTGAGCTTAATCTTATTGGTATAACTATAAGGTAATGCACCTTGAATACCCGTTAAACCCACCATTAAATTTGTCAGTTCAACTTTCTCATCGTTGAACTCTAAACTTTCAATTTCAGTGTTCGGGAAGTTCAAATTAAGTGAACTATTAAACTCAAAGTCATTGGCCCAATGGACTTGAGCTGCTCCATAAGGTGCATGTCTTAACAAACGAGTAGCTTGAACAAACTCGTAGGCTTTCGGTTCTTGGAAAAGTCCGTCAATTACAGAGCTTTCTTGCCACCAACGTTCTGCACGCATTGGTATAACTCCTGTTGACTATTTGCATCAAAAACCGAGACATCGACAAAGCTGTTCATATTGACTTTTAAATTAAAGATATGGGCTAGCAATTGACTAAATATATACAGGCTATGCCCTCTAAATATATCCGCATCGATATCGAGCTGTACTTTTAAACCTCTGACAAATAATGGAAACGGTTTACTATCTACAAGTTTCTGTGTGGTAGAAAACTGAATATTTTTTATGGAGTCGATAATAATTTGGTTTTCTTTCGATTTAGGTAAATTATACAATTCCAAAAGTTCTTTAATATGAGAGACCGCATCGCCTTTCATTAAAGACATATTATTCAAAGATAAATGTGAAATGACCCGCCACTGTTCTTGTTTATTTTGCTCAAAATAATACGGTAACGACGGTCGTTTGAGCATCAGAGCACGACGGGCCAAATTACTATCATTCAGAGTTAATGCATTTTGATCTTTATTATAACTTTCGTAAGGTAACTCACGATTACTACATAGTAGTTCAGTACTAATAAAATCGGACTGAGTGCTATGTGGGTCTAAAGCACGAGATATGATTGAATAGTTTAATTCCTGATGTTTATTCTTCATCTGCTGCGGATTTAAACTATAAAAAAACTGGACTTTATCCTGATGATAATGACTCATTGCAAAAAAAGGCAGTACCGGATAATGCACTTCATCTTGGTTACTTTTTTCACGCACCATATTCATTTTTAAAATGCTATAGGCTTGAAAATATTCAGGATGGTGTGCATCTGTCACCAATGGATATTCCATTCGCTTATGATTAATCTTTTGCGGCTCTGCTTGTTTATTGAAAAGATTAACAATTGGTGTAGCAAACAATTTAAAATTTGCAGCATTTAATTCAGAATAATTTCGAATCGCTGCTTGATCATTTAAATTGAGTTTAAAGTGCATTTGAACATCAAATTCACTATGTTCTAAACTTAAAAACTTAATGAAATCTAGATTTAGATTTAAAAAATTGAATTTTTCAGGAACACAAAAATATTCCATCAATAAACGATATGCATGATGCGTATGTTGATCGATAGGTAGAACACTTTGAACTTCATCAAAGCCCATAATTTCAAATGGATTGGCAATATCAAAAATGTGCTGCCCCACACGAATCGAAAAACTTGTAGTCGATTTAAAAATACTATCTAAAACCTGCAAAGGAAAATTAGAAATAGCGTCTAAAAAGATCGGCAAAGTTTCATTTTTGAGTAAAGCGTGCTTATTCGAAAAAATTTCAAATCCTAAGCTCAATGTAGCATTTTGATTTAAATGCATATGTGCCGATGGATGAGTTTTGAAATTGAGCTGTTTTAATTGAATCGGTAATAATGTGACTTCTTGTACCGTCTGATATTCACATTGAACACCGCGCGTACTTTTGGCTTTTAGACTGGTCGCCTTTGGAATAACGTGTCGATCTGTTAATTGCTTAATTTTATTAATATCTTCGAAGCTTACTACAGAACATGCAGGAAATGGTTTTAAATATTGAGGAAACATCACCTCAAAAATTGAACGGGTAAAAACGTCATAACTATCTGCAAGTTTTTTATCAATCCGTGCAGAAATTAAAGAAAAGGCTTGAATTAAACGCTCAATATGCGGGTCATCTATTTGTTCTTGGTTTAAAGACAAACGCTGGGCGATTTTGGGGTATTTACTGGCAAACTCACGGGACTGTTGTCCAAATTCCTGTAGTTGTTTTTCGTAATACGGTAACAGCTCTTCAATCACAGATAACCCACTTCATTAAGCTCTTGGAGAAATAACATATTGTTGTGTTGTTGGTTTTAATAAGGCATCAAAAATAACTGGTTCGTATAAAGGATGAATATTTAAATATGCCTGAATACTTAAACATAGTGCCCCCATATTATGGCCATCCATGAGCATTTCGACTCGAATCTGCTTTAAACGCGGTTCATGTGCAGCAATCGATTGTTCAATTGACTGACAAATTTTGTCACGATCCGATGGATTTGCTGTCGATAAGCCCACAAAATCGATAATGCCAAACTGCAAAATAGACTTTTTTGCTAATGGAAAGTCATCAATCAGTTCATCTAACTTTGCCACCCGACTATTGAGGAGATCCTCTAAATCGGAAGCAACAGATTCACGAAGTTCTTGCAAAGACAGACCTTGAGTCTGCTGAGCATCTGCTGGTAATAAGCGGTCAAATAAAGTCGTTCTAAAACCATAAGGATAAAGCTGATCGAGATTCATATCTTCTTATAAATATTTAAAAAAATGAAAATAGAGGCTACCCAAGTAAGCCTCTATCTGAATCCATCTATTACGCTGCGTATGAAGCAGTGTTGTTAGATAATGACCACTTCTTAGTAACAGCACCTTTCGCAGTACCGTTAATATCTTGTTGGTTATATGTCCACTCTACTGCAGCATATTTCAAACCAAATGATTCGTGTGGAACACCTTCATCATTTACAGTTGGTGTCACGCTAGAAACCAACACATGTTTCAGTTTGATTTGAAGATATTTAATGCGTTTGTCGCCATTCGCACGGTAAAAATCAATTTGAACTTCATCAAATGTATAACCTGCTGAACATGCTTCCCAAAGTTTAGGGCTTGTCGCATCTAAATCTTTAACAAACACCATATCAGAATGTTCTACACGTTCTGCGGTGTGACCACCCACACTTGAAGAAGTCGCAGATTTAGGTTGACGGATGTTATGCGTCCAAGAGTTAACTTCTAACCAACTCTTGTGCTCTGCATCACGAGATTCGCCGTCTACTTTGTACTTACCACGAAATTGAATGTATATATCTTTCATTGTTCTGAATACCTATTTATTTAAAGTTATTATAGTGTTGACCCAAAATTAATTTGAGGACTGAGGTAACTCGGTCACAAGTCGTAATGAAACTGACAACTCATCCAACTGGAAATGTGGTCTTAAGAAAACCACAGATTTGTAGTGACCAGGCAAAGCTGGATTTTCTACAACTTTTACAGAAGCTTCACGCAATGGATACTGAGCTTTAGCTTCTTGAGATGCACCATCATCGAGTAATACATATTGCGATAACCATTCATTTAAGAAGGTCTCAACATTACCCGCTGATGCAAAACTACCCACTTTGTCACGCATCATTGCTTTTAAATAATGTGCAATACGTGAAACTGCCATGATGTATTGGATCTGGCTAGACAATGCAGAGTTGGCATTTGCTGTATCGCTATCATATTTTTTAGGTTTTTGCGTCGATTGCGCACCAAAAAATGCTGCATAATCCGTATTTTTGCAGTGTACCAACGGAATAAAACCAAGATCACTCAGTTCTTTTTCACGACGGTCAGTAATGGCAATTTCAGTTGGGCATTTAAAGACCACTTCGCCATCATTGGTTTTGAACGTATGGACAGGCAAGCCTTCAACTAAACCACCACCTTCTACACCACGAATCGCAGCACACCAACCATGCATATCAAAAGCATTGGTTAGACGTGTACCAAAGGCATAAGCCGCGTTCATCCATAAATATTCATTGTGGTTTTCGCCGGAAACTTCTTCAACGAAGTTAAAGCCTTCAGTGGCAATACCTTCTTTTGGATCATATGGCAAACGACCCAATACACGTGGCATTGTCAATGCAACATATCGTGCATCATCACTTTCACGGAATGAACGCCATTGTACATATTCAGCGGTTTCAAAGATTTTAGAAACATCGCGTGGACGATCAATATCAGTAAAAGATTCTAGACCCAACATATTTGGGCTTGCAGCCGAAATGAACGGTGCGTGTGCAGCCGCCGCGACATGTGAAATTTGCTCAAGCAAATACATATCAGATGGTGTACGGTCAAACTCAAAGTCACCAATCAATGTTGCATAAGGCGCACCACCGAATGATCCATATTCTTCTTCATAGATTTTTTTGAACAACGTGCTTTGGTCAAAATCGGTCGCACCTTGGAAATCTTTAATCAATTCTTTTTTCGTCGTATTTAACATACGAATTTTTGTTAAAGAATTTGAAGGTGTTTCTTGGCAGAAATAATACAAACCACGCCATGTCGATTCAATTTTTTGAAATTCAGCATGGTGCATGATTTTACTTAACTGAGATGAAATCAACGCATCAATTTCAGCAATACGCTTATCAATTGATAAAGTCATATTGTCTGAAACGGTGATGGTACCTGCCATCACTTCTTTAGCAAGTTCACCAATCAAACTTTTTGCACGATCATGTTCTTGATCTGTACGCGCGATACGACTTTGTTCGACAATTGAATCTAAAAGTGAATATTCTTCGGTTGCTTCAACGTTTGCAGCAGTAGCAGTATTATAATTACTCATTTTCTGCCTCCACGCTCAACTTACGAATTTGATCAGTGTTATGTAACACTTCATCCAATAAATCTTCTAAGCGTTCATTATTTGAAATTTTATTACGCAAGTCAGACAGACGCTCGCGCGCAGCAACTAACTTTTGTAGTGGATCAACCTGTTGTACAACTTGCTCAGGAGTAAAATCGGCCATGCTCTTAAATGTAAGATCTACCGACATTTTTCCACCATCTTCAGTCAAGGTATTTTCAACTTGAAAATTAGCACGTGGCGCTAAAGACTCCATGACTTCATCAATATTATCTAAATCAACATTAATGAATTTCTTGTCTTTTAATTTGGTTTTCTCTACTTCAGATGCCGCTGAGAAATCACCTAACACCCCTACAACGAATGGTAATTCTTTAATTTCTTTACCGTCGCCAACTTCAACATCGTAAGTCAATTGAACACGAGGAGGACGAATTCGTTGAAGTTTTTTCTGTACACTTTCACGTTTTGCCATGAGTGCTTTTCCTTGTTATTTATTTTTTAATGTATCGAAAGGTGAACCACTGGCAGCAGGTTTTTTCGCTGTAGTCTGCGTTTTTGCTGTCGTGGTAGTTTTCTTTTTGCTTGCTGCTGTAGTCGTTTGTTTAGACTTGGTAGACGCTGTATTGGTTCGTTTTTTAGCTGGTGTTGTCTGTTTAGATTTCACATTGCTCGAAGATTCTGTACTTTTTTCACGAACATCTGCTGCAGCAGACGTAGATTTATCAATCGTCGGCTGAATATAACGAATATTATCCGACAACACTTTGGCAGGAGAATAGGTCTGTTCATCTAGAGTACGATTTTCATTACTCCGCATATGATTCAGCGCATTATAAGAAATAGCGATACCTGCTAAAAAAGTAACATCAGTAAGTTCAGGCGACTGATAGTTCTTTTCTCGCAGCAGATTGACCGCTTGCAATGCTTTTAAATTGTAACCATTAGCTTGATATTTTTTGGCAATATCTACAAAAATTTCATTTTTTAAGTTCTCATTTTTCTTATTTTTTTTGTCACATAACTGATTATAAAAACCAATAATCTCTGGATCTGTATCACCTACTGCCAGTGGATAATCCTTTAAACAGGATTTTTTCACAGATGCCGCTTTATCTTTTGCAAAAACGGTTTGTGTTAAACTGGCTGCTAAAATTATAGGTAATAAAACACTAAATTTATTCAAAATTGCCTCTGTATTTCTACGTGCTAAAACTTAATTTATGTGGAGAAATCACCACTTATTTTCCCGCGGGTTTTCTCTTCATTTATCAAAATTAAAAATATGCTGCAGATTTAACAAAAAATAAGCACATAGAGTCAATACAAAAATGTGCCAAATACTCCAAAGTTTGTTGACTATTTGTTTTTTTTTGTTTCATTTTATAAAAAAATCTTTTTCCTTTTTTTATTTAGTCTGTATTATATCGCCTAAAGCAAGACACTAATAATATATAAGGTGTTGATTTTAAAGTTTTTATTTTTATAGCAAGAAAAAAGAGATCACAGTCAAACTTGTAAAATTTTGTACTGTGGATTCTAAATTTGATGAGTTATTTATGAATAATTTAAAAGTTTTAATTACTAAACTTTCACCTCACGCCCGCATTTCACTCGAAAAGTCAGCCAATACATGTATTTCACAGCAAAATTATGAAATCGAAATTGAACATTTTTTACTCGAATTATTAACCTATAACAATAAAAATGACCTTCAAATACTCTTAGAAAAATACAAAGTTTCTGCAGATGGTTTGGCAGATGACCTCAAAGAAAGTATTGCTCAACTTCCAAAAGGAAATACGCGCACTCCTATTTTTGCCCAATCCATTGTGCGCTTACTTGAACAAGCTTGGTTATTAGCATCTGCTGAACAAAATCCACAAATTCGTAGTGGTCATTTACTTGTTGCGCTCCTTACCGCGCCAGATTTATACCAAATTGCAGCAAGAGCTTCTTCTCTTTTCGATTTATTACCTATCGATACGATTAAACATAAATTTTTAGATCTTTGCCTAAAGAGCATTGAAAATGAAGATTTAGCAACTGCATCACCAGATGAAAAATCAGCAGCACAAACGAATGCAACTACGCCAGTTAAAACACCAGCTCTAGACCAATACACCATTAATCTTACTGAAAAAGCTAAAAATGGTGGCATTGACCCTGTGATTGGTCGTGAGTTTGAAATCCGCTTAATGCTCGATATTTTGATGCGTCGTCGTCAAAACAATCCGATTTTAACGGGTGAGCCTGGTGTTGGTAAAACGGCCGTTGTTGAAGGTCTTGCATTAAAAATTGCAACCAACCAAGTTCCAGATGCTTTAAAAAATGTCAGCATTCATACTTTAGATATGGGCTTACTACAAGCGGGTGCCAGTGTTAAAGGTGAATTCGAAAATCGCTTAAAACAAGTCATTCATGAAGTTCAAGCCTCTGCACATCCAATCATTTTATTTATTGATGAAGCACACACGTTGATTGGTGCGGGTGGTCAAGCAGGTCAAAATGATGCAGCAAACCTGTTAAAACCGGCGCTTGCACGTGGTGAGTTAAGAACCATTGCCGCAACTACATGGGCTGAATATAAGCAGTATTTTGAAAAAGATGCCGCATTAAGCCGACGCTTCCAAGTAATTCAGGTTGAAGAACCGACTGAAGAAGTCGCAATCGATATGCTGCGTGCCATGATTCCAGTGATGGCAAAACATTTCAATTTACAAATTGACGATGAAGCTATCGTTACTGCAGTCCATGCTTCGCACCGTTATATCACTGGCCGTCAATTACCTGATAAAGCGATTAGTGTCTTAGATACAGCTTCTGCGCGTGTTGCGTTAACGCAAAATGCACAACCTGTAAAATTGGATCAACTTCAAGCTCAATTACATAATTTGAAGCTTGAATTGGCGATTCTTGAAAATGAACATAAGAATATTCCTATTCACCACGAACGCATTGAAAATGTAAAAACACAAATATCTACGCTGGAACAAGAAATTCAGTTGACCGAAGCGCAGTGGAAAAAAGAACTCGAAATCGTTCAACAGATTAAAACGCTTGAACAAGAGTCCGAGCAAAAACCAGAAAATATTGAAACTTTAAGCAATATTCGTAACCAACTGGCAACTTTACAAGGTCAAACGCCGCTGGTTTTTGAACGTGTAAATGCCCAAATTATTAATGAAATCATTTCAGACTGGACCGGCATCCCTGTTGGTAAAATGGTGAATGATGAAATTCAGCAAATTTTGAAGCTTGAAGCACAGTTAGAACAACGTGTGATGGGGCAAGATTATGCACTGCATCAACTGGTACAAGGCATTAAAACCTCCAAAGCAAAATTGGAAGATCCAAATAAACCTCAAGGCGTTTTCATGCTGGTTGGCCCAAGTGGTGTGGGTAAAACCGAAACTGCACTTGCGTTAGCAAACGAGTTATATGGTGGTGAGTCTCATTTAATCACCATTAACATGTCTGAATATCAAGAAGCACATACCGTGTCGTCTTTAAAAGGTGCTCCTCCAGGCTATGTCGGTTATGGCCAAGGTGGCGTACTGACAGAAGCAGTTCGCCGTAACCCATATAGTGTGGTTTTGCTCGATGAGATTGAAAAAGCACACAGCGATGTTCAAGAGCTATTCTACCAAGTATTCGATAAAGGTACTTTGGAAGATGGCGAAGGTCGTGTCATTGACTTTAAAAATACTACGATCTTATTGACTTCAAATGCAGGCTCAAGTGCCATTATGCAGGCCTGTTTAAATCAGCCAGTAGAAGAATGGCCGTCAGCAGAAGAACTTTTAGATGTATTAAAACCAGCTTTATATAAACAATTTAAGCCGGCATTTTTAGGTCGTATGCGTATCGTGCCGTATTTCCCATTGCACGATGATCTGCTCGTACGCATTATTCAGCATAAATTAGGCAAAATCACCGCGCGTATTGAAAAACAATATGGTACGCAAACACGTTATACCGACGATTTAGTCGAATTATTATTAAGTCGCTGTACTGAGGTCGATAGTGGTGCGCGTAATGTCGATAACATTTTAAATGCGACGGTCTTGCCTGCTTTAGCCACTGAATTACTCATGGCAATGAGCGAGCAAAAGATTCCATCAGTCATTGAAATCGATGTCAAAGACGATGAAATTATTTATGTTTTAGATCCTAAAAGTAACCCTGCGAAAAAACGCAGCAGCAAAAAGACTAAAACCTTAGAAGCATAAGTTAGGAACGATGTAGAATATGAGTTTAGAGCTCGACGCTTTATTGCAACCGATTACGGATGATTTACCTTGCGGTAGTGATTTTTCATTTTCAAATGATTTTCATGCAATTAAAAAAGCTAAAACACAAGATGACCCGCTCTTGGATCAAGGCGACTGGATCGCAGAACCAAAACAGGCAGATTGGGGCTTTGTGCACCAAAAATCGTCAGATCTACTTCGCGAACATACAAAAGATATTCGCTTATATGGTTGGTTGCTTGAAGCGTGGACTCACATTCATGGTTTCGAAGGGATTGCCAAAGGGATTGAACTTACACAAAAAAGTTTGCAAGACTTTTGGCTACAACTTCATCCTGAAATTGAAGATGATGACCTTGATCAACGTCTAGGTTTATTACAAGGGATAATTAATCAAATCCCAACATTAATTAAATCAGTTTCAATCGTTCATGGCGCGGTAGCTTATTCCCTATCCGACTATGATCGACTACTTCATGTTCAAAACCAAAGACGTAAATCCAACCATGAAGATGATGATCAAGAAGAGTCTTTTAATGGTATGGAACAGTTTGAACATGCCTTGTTCAATACGTCAAAATCAATTCAATACCAGTATTACCAACAGTTTTTAGATATTTTAAACCATTGGGAAAACTTAAAAACGACTCTTGATGATTTGATGGGTTTAGATGCGCCAAGCTTTGCTGGCATTGACTCTCAAATCGAAATGATTCACTTGAGCTTAAAAAAAATCTATAAAGCAGATGCTTTTATCAATTCATCGAGCGCTGAACAGGTTCAATCAAATTCTCCAATTGAAAGCCAAACACTTTCCACTGTAACTTCCGTGCAGAATGATATGCAAATAATACAACAACAGCATACACAGCAATTTAAACCTCAAGTGCAAAATCATCTTGAAAACCGTGAACAAGCCATGAAAGTCTTGCAAGATATTGCGGACTATTTCCAAGTGAATGAGCCGCATAGCCCTGTCAGTTATATGCTGCAAAAAACCATTAAATGGTCACAAATGCCACTGCATGAATGGTTAACTCATGTGATTAAGGATGAAAACCCTCTTGAAGCTGTACAAGAAATGTTAGGTGTTCAGCAACAAAGTAATGAATCGAATAGCGACTGGTAAAAACAATGTTTAAAGCAGAAAAAATTTTATGGGGTGAAGGATTATTTTTACGCCCGCAACACTTTCAATTACAAGATGCTTATCATGAACAGCGTTTAAACCATACGGTTCGCGCAACAATACCGTTCGCTTATGGTATTCAAAGTTTAATTTTTGATGAATCGCAACTCAGTACCAACACGTTAGCTTTGAATAAAGTCGAAATGATTTGGCAAGATGGTGAGATTTATCAAGCACCTGCACAAGACTTATTACCTGAGCCTGTACTACTTGATTCATTAAATTTACGCGGTGAAATGCAAATTTATTTAGCATTACCGATTGTTCAACCGAATAAACGAAACGTCAATTTTGAAGAAAATACCCAATCGAGTCGCTATCATTCACATTTGACTGAAACTCATGATTTGTTTACAGATGCGACGGCTGCTGAAATCACTTTATTACGCCGCCGTGCAGAGTTTAAAATCTTTGAATTAGGCCAAGAACCACAGCACAATCTTGATGGTTTTCTTTACATGCCTATAGGCCGAATTAAGCGCCAAAGTTCAGGTAATTTTGTTTTAGATTATCAATTTATCCCACCAATATTACATATTAGTTCGTGTGATTCACTGATTACTGGGCTTAAACGAACGCTCAATATTATCAAAGCTAAAATTAAAACTATTCAATCGAATAATCGTGAAAACGAACAAAAGTTAATTGAATTCCGTTCTGGTGATATCGTTTCATTTTGGTTGGTTAATGCGCTGAATACTGCACATGCGACCTTAAATCATTTATTGCAATATCCACTGATTCATCCTGAACGTTTGTATTTTGAATTATTGCGTCTGACAGGTTCTTTACTCACCTTCTCTACAGCTTATGAAGTAGATCAACTCCCACAGTATCAACATCATAATTTGCAAGAAAGTTTTGCTCAATTAGATGTGATTTTACGTGAGTTGCTCGATACGATTATTTCAAATCGATATATCAGTATTAACTTGAAAGAAACCCGTCAATCCTACTGGGTGGGCAGTCTTGAAAGTGACAAAATTACTCGCGATTCGCGCCTGTATTTAGCTGTTTCAAGTAGTGTGATGCCTACACATGACATTATTTCTTATGTACCACTGCGCTTTAAAGTCGGTAATACCGTTGATGTTGAACAGCGTGTCATGGCAGCATTACCTGCTGTTCCATTGCAACATATGATGCAAGTGCCAACAGCAATTCCAGTTCGTTCAGGTGTGAGTTATTTTGAAATTGAGCCAAATAATGATTTGTATCAGCGTATGCTTGATTCTGAATCGATCTGCGTTTACATACCAGCTGGCTTCCAAGATATCTCGATTGAACTTATTGCAGTGATGAATGGTTAAGGAGCAATCATGAATATTTCAAATAATGCCCCTTCACTTTTTGACGACGGTCAAATTGGATTAGGCTCTTCAAAACCAAGTGCTGAACCGAAAATCAACAGTTCAACCAATTTAGTTGATCTACTGCATGATGGTTTTTACATCGTATTCTTACTCAAAAATCAATATGTTCCATCCAGCCCTGAAAGTTTCAGGACAAAAATTATGGATCTATTAAACCGATTTGAAAGCCAAGCCCGTAAGCTTCAATTCAGCAATGAAGATATCACGGACGCAAAATATGCCTATTGCGCTTTATTAGATGAAACCATTGTCACCCAACAAGATGCACGTTTTTTTGATTTACAAAACAATTGGATGATGAATCCACTGCAATTAAGTCTTTTTGGTTCACAGCTAGCAGGTTATCGTTTTTTTGAAAATTTAGAGCAAATTCGTTCTAAGAATAAAGATCGTTTAGCAGCACTTGAAGTTTATCATTACTGCATGCTGCTTGGTTTTCACGGTAAATACCGACTTGAATCGATTGAAATGCTCAATTCACTCGTTGCACGTGTTGGCGATGAAATTGATTATATGAAAGGTAAAAAGGCGTTTTCGCCTTTCGCGGCACTGCCGGATCAAATTAAAAACATTATTCATCGTGAATTACCATTTTTTTGGATCATTATCTTTTGGGCATTGTTTGCTGTCTTAGCATTTGGTGGACTGAGATATATGCTATCCAGCCAAAATAATCAGGCGTTATCACAATATCAAAATGTCATAACTGCTCCATCGGAACAGGCTTATATCACCATTCATTTACCATAAGACTTAGACACCATGGCAAACGAAAAATCGAATAGCGTTAGAATTTTACAGTCGACTCAAAAGAATAATTTACCACCTTTAGCTCATGCTGCGATTGGCTTTCTTGTTGGTGCAGCGGTCATTATTGTTGTTGGCCTGGGATATTTTTATCTAAGTTCTGACGATCAGCCTGCAAATGCAGAAATGACAACTTCTGCCCCAACTGAAGATAAAGCTGTAACTGAGGCATCCGCTGCGCCCCGTCAAAGTGAAAATGAGCAAGCTTCAGCTGAAAAAGCACCGCAAACCGTTCATGCAACTGAAGAAAAAGATCCGGATAATGGTTTATATTCGAATGATTTAGCTACCGCTTTCAATCATGGAAATACAACAAAAGTGACTCAGCCTGTTCAAGCTGTAGCGAATAACCGTTCGCCTTTTGAAATTACCCAACCGCAGCGCCCTGTTGTAGCTGCTACAACAACCGTTAAACAACATATTCCAACCACATTAGCAAAACCTAAAGCTGCGCCAACAACAGCTAAGGTGACCAAGCCTACAGAGCCATCTACGAAAGCAGTAAAAGAAGATGGGCACTTCGAAGAGCCGATGGGCGGAACGCAAATTTCTGAAACCAAACGTCCGAAAGTGGTTGCTACAACAAACACTGCTAATGCGACTGTGAGCGCTACAGTTTCCCCATGATCATCTTTTTGGTTAGTTGTTTCTTTGTCTTAGCACTGGTGACAGTGCTTTGTTTTTCTTATGAACTCAGAATTAAAGTTCAGGATTTTTTCTTTCAAATCATTCCACAAAGTAAAAAAAGAATTCAGCACGCCAAAAATTTTGCTTATGAACTGAACTATGCAGCAGCACCACAACAGATTCAATCACACTGGCATTTACAACAATGGTGGATTTTATTTGCAGGCTTTTTACTGTTTGCCAGTATTTTATTATTTGCTTTTACTCGCCCGATTACTGCAAGTAAAGTAGAAGCGGATTATTTACGTAAAGTCGATCCACAAATTTACGCTATGCTCGATGGACAGGTTTTAGATGCACCTCCTGAAGTTGAAGAATATCTTGTTCAAGAGGCAATCGCAGAAGAAGCAGCAATGATTGAGCAGCCATCTGTTATGGCCTCAAGTTTCAATCCAGAAGTTCAAGATATCCATACGCATTCATACTCTACGGATATACCTTCAGCAGATCGTAAATGGCATAAAATGAACCCACGTTATAAGCAGCGTTTATTGATGGTGTTTAAAATTATGCGTGAACAACATGGCTATGAAATGGTTTTACTCGAAGGTTATCGTAGTCCAGAACGTCAAAATAATTTAGCCACCAATAAAAATACCACTCGTGCCCGTGGCTTCCAAAGTTATCATCAGTTTGGTTTAGCAGCTGATGTTGCATTTAAACGCAATGGCAAAGTGGTCATTACTGAACGAGACCCTTGGGCTATGCGTGGTTATCAACTTTATGGTCAAGCCGCTGAGTCTGTTGGTTTAACATGGGGCGGACGCTGGAAATCTATTCAAGATTATGGTCATACAGAATATCGTATGCCAGGCCTGAAAAAAACTGCAGAGATGGCGGCATTACTCACCTCTGAAGGTCAGCTTCAAGCCAATAACATTTCGATTGAGTAATATTTCGATGGTGTGCCTGCAAAATATATTTGAAGGCACACCATATTAATCTAAATAATATTGTATTTGCTCTATAACTTCAGTTGTTTTTTCTGCATGTAACCAATGGCCTGCACCTTCTATTTCTACAATTTTCGCATGTGGAAATTGGTGTTCTATCGCCTTAGTATGTTCCGCGTTTAAAATATAAGGTGACTCTCCACCTTTGAGGAACAATACAGGCTGTTGCCAAATATTTCCGATATTTTCCCAACCAATAATTTGGTCATACTGTTGATACAACGCATCTACATTAAACAACCATTGTCCTTTACTAAACGACTTGAGTAGAAACTGTATCACCATATCCGAATGAATATACTCACGCATAATTTCAACCGCTTCTTGTCTAGATTGAATTTGCGCATTATTTACGGCGATCAATGCTTTAAAAATTTCATCATGATGACGTTCTTGATATGCAAAGGGCGCGATATCCAATACAACAAGTTGCTCTACCCGCTCTGAGATTAAAGCCAATTGCATTGCGACCTTGCCTCCCATGGAATGGCCAATCATTGAAAACTTATCAATGCCAATTACATCTAATGTCTCAAGTACATCGTTTGCCATCTCACGATAATTCATTTCTGTACTTTGAGGTGATTTACCATGATTTCGTAAATCAAGCTGAATGACAGAATGTGAATTTTGAAAAGCTCTGGCAAGCATCCCTAAGTTACTGAGGCTGCCAAATAAACCGTGAATAAAGACTAGCGGGTGCGTTTCGCCTTCTAATTTTTGATGATATTCGTAATTAAGGATCATTTTTGAATACTTTGCTATGTTGATATAATGATGCCTAGTTGAATGAATGAAATCAAATGACAGTTAAAACTTATTAATCCTACTTAGGCTATTTTAGGTGGCAATTAATTAACTTGCTTAGGCTATTTTATTAAGTGAAATAGCCAACCGCATTCAACCTAAAGGTTCTTTGTCTTTAATTTGCAGATTTAAAGTAATTAAAAAGAATTTTTAAATAGCGGATACCATTCCCTTCTGGTTTTGGAAATTTACCTGCATCCATATTAATTTGTATGACAGGTAAAATCAGTTTGGGCATAGCCAAATTTGCGTCACGCTGAGTTCGCATTGTGACAAAATCTTCTTTTTTCGTACCAACGTGGATATGAATATTCTGCTGTTTTTGCGCATGCACACTGCTTTCGCAGCAGTATTTTGACCGGTTTTCTGGTAAATAGTCATGACATAAAAACACGCGCATTTCAGGTGCTAACTGATAAATCTCTTGTACAGAGTCGAATAATACTGCCGCACTGCCCTTGTGAAAATCACAGCGTGCTGTGCCATAATCAGGCATAAATAAGGTATCACCGACAAAAACAGCATCATCACCAACCACATAGCTCAGACAAGCAGGTGCATGTCCAGGCGTTGGAATGTTATACGCATTTAGCTCACCGATATTAAATACCTCATGATCTGCAAATAAATAATCAAAAGACTGATGTGAATTAAAATATTTCACATCAAAATTATAAATGGCGCTGAATGTTTCCTGCACAATCTTGATGTTATGGCTCATCGCAATTTTACCACCAAGAACTTGTTTTAAATATTGAGATGCGGTTAAGTGATCTGCGTGCACATGCGTTTCTAAAATCTATTATATACTTAGGCTATTTTATTGAAGTAACCAACTGCCGCCAGTCTAAATATTCATTCTGACATGCCTTTCCTGATTGAAAAGTTTAACGCTTCAAGAGTTTTTGATTAGTTTTATTTAGAATTAATTTATAAACTTGAAAAATCACGAAATATATCCTCGGAGATTTTTCAATAAAGGCTGTTTATTATGAAGTTAATTGAAATAATAGATAATTTATAGATCAATACTGATATCGCTGAGTGCATCGCTCACCCACGTTAAAGCACCTGAACCCAAATCTATAATATTCGAACCAATTTCAGCTAAGTCAGTCAAATCTAGAGAAGATAAAGGATCAGATGATGTACTATTTTTTTGCTGTTCTTGTTCAGCTTGCTGCTCAATGGCTTGATCAAGATTAGTTTGATCTAGTGGAGATGAGTTTGAATGTTGTTGTAATTCATAGTCGTTATTTTGCATAGGTTCATTCTGGTATTTTGTTTTATATGATATTCAGTTGACATTAATTTGGCTCAAACTCTTTAAGCACCTTATCTACAAACCACCACGGTAAACGCTGAATACCTGAATTCATCTTTAAAATTTCAGCCTGTTCAATTTCCGCAATGAAAGAAGCATGCTGTCCATCGGCAGAGTTATCAAATAAATAACTTCGATCCGTTGCTTCTACCGCCTGCATTAACAGATCCATACTTCGATAATAACGTTCGCGAATTTTTTGTTCTGGCACTCCGTGTCCACCCGTTTTCACTCGGTACTGAACACGTGAAATATTGATAACAGGATCAATAGTGGAAACATAATACAGATAGGTTTTAAAGCCTTTTCTTTTTGCTTCGCGTAGAAATTCCACCTTGGAAATATGGGACATCACCGTTTCAAAGGTAAAACTAATTTTTAGTTCTAAAAACTGCAAACGAATGTAATCGATAATTCTTGCACAAAGATATGAGTCAATCTGGTCTGGATGAAACTCAATTTTCCACGGATCTAATATCTGAGGTTTACGTGCTAATAGAGGAATAAATTCTCCATTCGCGGGACGTTTTTTCGTATATAGAAAGTCAATTAATGCTTCGGATTTTAAAGCGGAATGGTAATCCAACAAATTGAGCCGGTGTGAATGTTTCAGTTGAGCTTCGAGTTCATCCGCATTTAAATATGCCCCAATATGATGGGGCAATAAATATTCTTTAACTGTGCTTTTACCTGAACCATTTGGACCCGCGAACATTCTAATGCGAGGTTGTGGAGGCATGTATTAAACAATTTCCTCTGTTTTCTTTTTACGTTTTAAGATTTTTGGTAGATCATCCACTTGTACAAAATCAGCTGATACATCTTTTAATTGTACTTCTTGACCATTTTGCAGACGTTGAACCAGTTGTAAACCTTTTACATAAACCACAGTGGATGACGCACTTGCTTGTTCAAAAGCATGGCGAAATGCATTGATAGCAAGGCTCGGGATCATATCGTCCTCATATTGGCTTGCTTTCATTACTGAAGTATAAGCTGTCATGTAAACAACTCCTCAAACATCAAAAATAATGTGTTCAATTATCTTATCATACTTGCAATATTTGTCTATTTATCCATCAGTCATACCGAGAGTGAAATGATAAAATACAAAGTGATTTAATCATTTGATTGTATTCCTCGAACCAAACTGCACATATGAGTCAATGTATGGGGATGCCACATCATGAAAAATTTAAATTTTATCCAAATTCGATTTATAATCTGATTAAGCATTTAATTTTTCACAAAAAAATAGCCACTTATTCAGTGGCTAAAAGAGAACGACATCAACAAGTTGATGTATTAGGACTGACCTATGCAACAGGACCAGGGATGTTTGTTGCATATAAATCGTTCTAACTTGATCATAATAATGTGATGGACTTATCATTTTAAGCATATTTCATATCATTTCCTGACAATCTACATTTTCAATTTCTAATATTATTAGAAACTGCACCTATAGTGAATAATGCTGTAATAATTTTGAAATATTAGACCATTTCGAATTATGAAAAATAGAACAAAATGAAAGAAAGTTAGACGAGAGCCCAAAAGTTTTAGAAGAGAAATTTAAACCTAAATTATTTTGTAGGACTCGAACAAAATGCACTTTCGTTTAAGCCAGATGACTGCATACTCTGTTGCTGTTGTTGTAAATAGTGCTGTGAAGCCACTCGCATTAGATTGGCCATTTCAAGAGCTGAGTTTTGCTGAGAAATTTCTAAAATCTGTCGATATGCATTCAATCTTAAACAAAAAGCTTGAGTTTGCTGCTGACCCGTTGCAGTAGATGTAGGGTCATCTAAAATGGCTTTGGTTGAATTAATTTGCTCAGTATATGTATGTATCTGAGCATTATATTCAGCTTGAGTCAGTTGTGGAGTAACCGCTTCATTCACATTTGCATTTGCTACAGAAGCAGTAAACACAGAGAAAATAAGGACATAAAGTTTATACATCAACGGAGAATGCATAAATTAAGCCTCATCACCTTCTTTCCAGACATCTTCATAATCATCAGCATCGATCATAAAACGATAGCCTACATCCAAAGCTAAATACGGTAGCACTTCAGGCACAACATCTTGCAGTTTACGCACAGTCATTGTTTCAAAGTTATCTGCGCCTTCAAGCTCACCACCATAAATATACCAACTGACATTTTCATCACCTTCTGCAGGCTTACGAATACCAACAATTGGATCTTTATTTAAGGTATGAACCGCCACCGCAATTACATCATCGCCCTGCACTTCTACATATGCGGAACCCACTTCTTCACATAAAAGCTTTTGTTCTGCAATCAATTCTGCCAAAGGTGATGAATTTTGCGTATGTTTTGCCATGTTTGTTCTCAGGCCATATAGGTTTCGGGCATTCTACCGTGAATTACACTTATATAGATAAATTTTTTCCTCGGGAAAGCATTCGAGCCTTGTTTTATCAATTCATTTAGGCTTTGTTGCACAAACCTATCTGTAAAGGCTTTTTCAGCGATATAATTTTCAAATGAAGAAGCCTACACACAAAATCTACCGCACAACCAATTGGCCCGCATATAACCGAGCACTCATGAGTCGC
>NZ_VOZY01000019.1:0-32895 GCF_013419525.1 Acinetobacter sp. YH12076
CGCGACTCATGAGTGCTCGGTTATATGCGGGCCAATTGGTTGTGCGGTAGATTTTGTGTGTAGGCTTCTTCATTTGAAAATTATATCGCTGAAAAAGCCTTTACAGATAGGTTTGTGCAACAAAGCCATTTAAATGTAAAATCTAAATACCTAGGATCATTGAAAGAAAATTTAAAAAAAACAGATATTAATGGTCTTTTTATATTTCAAGCATCGCCGGATAGAATGATAGAGATATTGGCAAAACCTCCTAATCAGAAGGATTACACATCATTTAAATTAATTAATTCTTCAATAAGCTCATCAGAAAAGAACCCTATTATAATTAACTTACCTAAAACAATTGAAGAATATCAAAGAACAAGCAATGTAAGTCCTAGTAAAGGAATAGTTAGTACATTATTTAAAGTATTGGATAGTAATGGGAAAGCAATGGTTAATTTCCCCATTCAGTCAAGACCAAAAGGTAAGGGGAGTTCCCCAGATAAATACACCAATGACCAAGGTATTGTTGAGGTATTATCATCACCAAATAGAGATATTGAAGTTTTAGTACTTACTTCTAATGATCAATTTGAGCTTAAGTTTTCTGGAAATTCGGGGGCTGGAAAAGAACAACCTATATTAATTAAACTTAATGAGCCATATAATAATTTTAAAGGTTTCACCCTAATAAAGGTATTAGATAAATCAGGTCAGCGTTATGCGGTTCAAGATGTTGATGTTGAAATGATTTTTGATAATGTTAACAAGAAAAATTTTAAAGTTAAAAACGGACAGTTGAAATTAACAAATTGGGTTGGTCAAAAAATTAAATTGACTATATTTAAACCCGATGGAAAACCTTTAGATTCAGTAGATTTTATGGTTAGAAGAGTAAAAGAAGAATTTATTGATTTACAATTAGATGTAGATGTTTTAAATGGAAAAACAGCCCAAAATGATCCAATTACGCCACAGCGGATAGAAGATACCTCTGCGGGAGAGATAATTTCATTAAGCTTTTTCAAAGAAGTTTATGGAACAAAAAAATTGTTTTGGCATAAAACAATGAATGGAAGACCAACTCAAAACTCGACTCCAGAACAATTTTTACCCGCTTTAAATAAGGGATTGTTGAAGTATAAAATGACAGATAAGCTTATATTATGTCATTTTCTTGCTCAAATTTATCATGAGTGTGATCATTTTAATACCTTGATTGAATATGCAAGTGGAAAGGATTATGACATTGGAAATTTTCCTCCAGAAGTATGTAATGCTCCTAAGAGTAGATCATGTAGAAGGCGTAAACAAATTTTAGCAGAAGGAAATACGACTCCAGGTGATGGACCCAAATATAAAGGTAAAGGTTTAATTCAATTAACGTGGAAAAGTGCATATCTTAAATATAAAAAATATTCAGGGATCGATGTGGTAAGTGATCCAGACTTATTATGCAATGATCTTTTTCATGCTGTGGAAAGTGCAGTATGGGCATTTAATGAGTTTAAAAATGCGGATAGTTTAGTTCGTAATGGTTATATTGATTTTACAAAAACATACTCAGATTCATATCATTTAGGTGTAGTAGAGCAGGTAAGCAAAAGGATTAATGGTGGTACAAATGGCCTTGCTGAAAGAAAAAGCTTATTTTTGAAAATATTAAGAGAGGTTGAAAAGCGAAATGGGTTCAAATAATTTTTTTATTTTTCTATTTATATTGGTTTATTCCACATTTGCATGTGCCGATAATAAGCTGGTTAAAGAAAATAATAATATTTTTTTTAAACAGGGCAATGCTAAAATTTTTCTATTTACTGATGAGAATTACTGTTTTGATAAAGATGCTTTTTCAATTGAAAATTTAACTAATGATAATAAAAGATATTTATTTGTAAATCACACTGATGATTGTAACTCTGGGGGTAAATATGAAATATTCGATATATCAGAAAATAAAGCAAAAAAATTCTATCTAAGCCCTCTATATGATCCAGAATTTGATATTAATGAATATAAAATTATTGAAAGGTTTAATGATGGAGCTGTTGGGTATACTCGAATATATGTTTTGAAAAATGGTAAATATCTCCTGTCAGAAGAATTGAAAACACTAGATAGCGATCTTAATTTAAGTAAGGTTTATTCAGGTGGGTTGTTTAAAATGTATTTAAAAAACAATTCAAATCAAGTAGTGAAAAATTTAGAAATAAGCGCAAATAAAGCATATTTTTTTAATAATGAATTAAAGAAAACAAAATCATATATTATTCGTGGTGATAAAGTAAAAATAGATGGCTTGATTGAGAATAATAACCTGATTTATATTAATGTTGAATTTAAGGGGTTGGGTAAAATAACAAAAGGCTATATAAAATTATCAGATGTTTTGTAATAATCTTTAACAATTTATTTGGGCTTCATTTATTCAATATAGAAATATTGTTAAGGACTTGGAAAATCCAACATTGTTAAATAAAGCCGACTCTCGTCGGCTTTATTTATTTAACCTTCTAAAACTTCTTCCAACAGCTCTTCACTTGGTGCAAAGTAATACGCTCCGTCCATTGGCGTAACAAAGTGAAGTAAGCGGTCATGAATGCCGTCACCACTGGTGCCAAACATACGAACCAACATACTGTCGATAATGCTGAGATCTTTGGTATAGGCAATAAAGAACAAACCTTGGTCACCGCGGCCATCGCCATAAGGCAATGAATGACGCAAAATTGCAAGTTCTTCACCCTCACCATCTTCAACAACGGTACGTGATACATGTGAGTTTTCAGGTTGTTCGTCTTCATCCAACTCAATTGACTCAAGTTTGGTGCGCCCAATTACATGTTCCTGAGCATCTACCTTTAACTTTTTCCATTTATCTAAGTTGTGTGCATATCGCTGCGCAAACACAAAAGAACCATCTGCAAAAATGCCTGCTTCTTCAGAAAGTAAAGCTGTTTCAGCGCGGTCATCTGGAAATTGAGGGTTTTCAGTACCATCAATAAAGCCAGTTAAGTCACGGCCATCGAAATTGCGGAAGCAAACACGCTCATCTAAAACCTCAACTTTATCTTGAATGCCATCAAAGAAAGCTTGGCTTAAAGCAAAGCAAATATCTGTACGCTGTGCTGCAATGTGAATCAGTACATCTGCTGGGGCTACAGGCATGTTAAATGAACCTTGAATTGGATCAAGTTGTTTAAAGCCTGCTGGAGATTGAATATAAAGTTGTGCCCAAAGTTCAGGTCCAAAAGCTACAGCTGTTTTAATCTGTGCATTAGGATGTTGGGTAATTAGACGATCACGAGTGCTAAATAAGTCTTCAAGTTGTTCTTTTAATTCGCTAATCGTTAAATCTTTTAAACGTAAAACAATAAAACGAGCATGATCTGAGGGTAATGGCAAAATTACAGATTGAGCAGACATTCATGGCTCCTAAAAATTATAATTTCTGAGTGGCTGTGTATATTGTGCCTTAAGCAGCGCTGAGAGTGTAGTCTTCATTTGGCCTTTTAGCGTGCATTATTGTCATGAAAATAGAGTAAATGTCATATAATACAGACCCATTTCAAACTTGAGCTAATGATGTCCTATCAAATCTGGATTGCATATATGTTGGCATGTTGGGTAATTAGTGTTTCCCCAGGTGCAGGTGCAATTGCGTCTATGTCGAGTGGTTTGAATTATGGGTTTAAGCATGGGTATTGGAATGCAGTCGGCCTGCAATTGGCACTTTTGGTTCAGATCGCCATTGTTGCAGCTGGGGCAGGGGTCTTATTTGCGACGACACCATGGGCTTTTCTGATCGTGAAATGGTTTGGAGTGGTCTATTTATTGTATTTGGCTTATTTACAGTGGACAGCGCCAATTGAGTCAATTGAAATCCAACAAAATTTACCAAATAAATCACGTTCAAAATTAATTTTACATGGCTTTTTGGTCAATATGAGCAATCCTAAAGCGATTGTATTTTTGTTGGCAGTTTTGCCGCAGTTTTTAGATTTATCCAAACCCCAATGGATTCAATATGTCATCATGGCTGCAACGATGATTAGCATCGATCTGATTGTCATGGCGGGGTATACCGGTCTCGCTGCAAAAGTACTGCGATTATTAAAATCACCCAAACAACAAAAATATTTGAATCGAACCTTTGCGGTATTATTTGCTTGTGCGGCGAGCTTATTGAGTTTGGTGCATCAATAAATCCAGTTAGATGATTCTGAGCATCGTATTTGACGTGCAAAAAAAGCCATGCAACTGCATGGCTTTTTTATTTTGATATGTCGCGAATTGAACAATGAACTGTGCTACTCAAGCGACTTTCTTAAATTTTTGTAGAATAAAAATTAGGGCAAAGAGCAGAGCCATAGTTAATACAATGGTCAGTCCTGTAGAGGTGTTTAAACCAGCACTCGACCATAACCCCACAGTCACACCGACTTGGGCAATGATGAAAGACCACAGCACCATTTGCTTCGGTGAATTCGCCAATAAACGAGCGGTTAATGCAGGAATCACTAACAATGCACCCATCAGCAATGAGCCGACAGCACGTAAAGCCAGTACAGTAAATAATGCCAGTAATAACATAAAAATCAGACGTTGCCATTTGGCACTGACACCTTCACTGACCGCAATATCGGGGTCAATGGCAATCTGAATTTGAGATTGCCAACTTTTATACAGCACGGTCAGTGCCACAATGATCACCACTGCAAAGACAGGCAAATCTGACCAAGAAATGGTGAGTAAATCACCAAATAAATAGCTGAGTAATTCAGGTCTTAAGCTGGGCAAATGTTGTATGAAGAGTAAGCCAGAGCACAGGAGTGTTGCTGAACATAGCGCGAGCAAGGCGTCATTGGGCAAGCGAGGGTCGTGTAACACCCATAAGATTGCAACCAATAAGAGCGCAATCAATGTAACGCCTGTCCAAAGCGGTAGACTCATTGCACCGGCAATGGCGACACCGAGTAAAGTGCCATGTGCCATGGTATCCGCAAAAAAAGACATGCGACGCCATAGCATTAAACAGCCGAGGGGTGCAGTCAGGAACACCAGCAAAGTGCCCATGATCCATGCTGGCAAAAGGAGTTGTAGCCATTCCATCATGGATTATGCTTCCGGTTCAGGGTGAATATGGGGACGAGAGTCATGCTGGCAAGGCGTTGCACTATCGCCATGCGCACAGTGATCGTGATGGTGTTGATAGAACACACGATTTGTTCCAAAGATCGCTTGATATTCAGGATGTTGCTGCACATTTTCAGGCAAGCCACTGCAACAAATATGTTTGTTCAGGCAAACCACACGGTGCGTGCCTTGCATGACCCACTGTAAGTCATGAGAAACCATCAAAACTGCACAGCCATATTTTTCAGGCAAGCTACGCACGTAGTCATACAGTTCCGCTTCAGACTGGATATCCAGACCTTGCATGGGTTCATCTAGAACCAATACATTCGGTTGACGCAATAAAGCTCGTGCAATCAGAACGCGTTGACGTTCGCCGCCCGATAATTGCTGAACTTTAGATTGTTGTAACTTGGCAATGCCTGTATCACGAATAATTTCTTGCTTAATGCTGGCATCACATTTTTCTAGGGCCAATAAATCACACACACGTAGCGGTAAGCTGTGTGATGGATTAAATTTTTGTGGCACATATGAAAATTTTAATTTTTGTGTGCTGATCACTTTGCCAGATACAGGTTTTACAATACCCAACAACACTTTGATGAGCGTGGATTTGCCTGCACCATTGGGACCAATCAATGTGACAATTTCTTTTTCGTGTAAGGCGAAATCCACATTTTTTAAAATGTCACGTTCATCGATTCGGACATGAACATGCTCTAAAGCCACAATGGGCTTTACATTTAGTGTTTGCTGCGGCACTGCTGACAGATCCCTGAAATTTCAATAATACTGTGATGTGCAGTAAAGCCATCGGATGCAGACAATTCATCGAGTTGCGCCATCAAGCCTTGAGCAGATGCTTCTTTGACTAATTTACAATCGGTGCAAATCAGAAATGCAGCTTGATGTCCTTCGCGCGGATGGCAACACGGGATGTACGCATTAATCGAAGTCAGACGGTGAATCAAACCTTTTTCAAGCAGAAAATCCAGCGTACGGTACACTGTCGGTGGAGCTGCAGGTCGGTCAGACTCACTTTTGATTTTAGCCAAAAGGTCATAAGCGCCCATTGGTCCTGTTGCATTTAAGATCAGTTCTAATACTTCTTTACGCAAGGGCGTAAGCCGAGCACCCGTCGCACTACAGAGACTCTCAGCTTCAGCAAGGCGCTGTTCGACATTATGATGATCGTGTACACCATGCAAAGCATTATGATGTTCGTGTGAACATGCGCTCATAGCCAACCTCGAGTACGAAAGTGTATAAAGAAAAAAGACTTTAAATCTTAACATGAAGCGTAAGGACTTACGAACAGACGTAGGTTTTTTTACGATTTTGTTATATTATAACACTATTCATTTTATGGTGCTCTCTCCCCATGTCCCGTGTAATTCTTTTTTGTAGTTTGGCTTTATTTAGTGTGATGAGCTGGGCGCAAGGCCTCGTTGTTTCTACACAACCGATTTATCTAATCGCAAAGGATGTACTCAAGGGTGTAGAGCAGCCAAAACTATTGCTTGACCATCAATCTGGCCATGATGTGAGTTTGACGCCTGCGCACCGTAAAACCGTGCAAGATGCCAATCTCGTTTTATGGTTAGGCCATGCACACGAAGCACCTTTAGCAAAAATGTTAGGTGAAAGTGGCAAAAGTATCGCTATTTTAGACTCAGGCATTATCAGTGCTTTGCCATTACGGGATGTCCGTGGCAATGCATTAAAAGGCACAATCGATACACATGTCTGGCTTGAACCAAACAATGCGGTTCGAATCGGCTTTTTTATTGCTGCTTTACGTTCACAACAGTTTCCAGAACATCGTGAAAAATATTGGGCTAATGCGCGTGCATTTGCGCAGAAACTCTTGATCACAGCCCAAAAAACAGATGTGTCGAGCCGTGCTCAGCCTTACTGGTCTTACCACGATGCCTATCAATATCTTGAGCGCTCACTGAATTTGAAATTTACCGGTGCGTTAACAGATGATCCACATGTCGCACCGACATTGGCACAAATCAAATACCTGAAAGACCATCGTGCACAGCCAAAAGTATGCTTACTTGCAGAAGCACATGCCAGCCAAAATCAGTATCAAAAGCTCGGTGGCATCGTCTTTCAGCCGGTGGACGAAACCATGAGTGGGGCAGGGGATTTTGTAACAGCATGGAAGATGTTGGCTGATAAAACCCTTAAGTGCACACTAAATGCGCGAAAGTAATGTAAAAAACAAACAACTATTGATTAGTTTGAAAGCAGTTTACCAATTTAAAAAAACACGACTAAGGTCGGGAAAAGATTGCAAGTTAAGGGGTGTAACTCTATAATGCCTGCGATTAAAAATAATCATCAGTTAAACTTGTCAAGCAGAATTGCTGTGAGTGAACAAAAATGAGTCGAACTAGTCGCATGATTGATCGACGATTAGCGAAAGCTTTAGTCATCTTACAAGCAGTAATGATTCCTGTTTCAGCCCTGGTTGGTTGGGTCCTTAAAGACACAATCACAGCATATAGTGCAGCTTTGGGTGCGTTGGTATGCTGGCTAGCAAGTAGCTACTTTTCATGGCAGTCGTTTCGTGCGGCTGGTGCCCGTGCCTCTAAACAGGTGCTGTCAAACATGTATCGTGGCTTAATGGGCAAGTTTGCAATCGTGATTGTTGGATTCATTTTGATTTTGATCAATGTCAAACCGTTGTCAGCGGTGGCATTGTTTTGTGGTTTTATGCTCGTACAAAGTATGTCGTGGGTCGCTCCTTTTTGGGCAACACGCTTAAAAAAACGAGTATAAGCACAACAAAAAATTGAAAAGTTTTTTGGAGAGTAACGAGATATCAGGCAGCACGCGATATTCGTTTTCTCTATTAGTTTTGACATTGACCAGGTGTGATTTATGGCTGCTGAAGAACATGCCCTTACTTCGACCGAGTACATTCAGCATCACTTGACTAACATGACCTATGGCAAAATGCCAGATGGTACTTGGAAGTTAGCTGAGACTGCTAAAGAAGCTCAAGAGATGGGGTTCACTGCTATTCACTTGGATTCAATGGGTTGGTCTATCGGCCTTGGTATTGTTTTCTGTTTGTTGTTCTGGGTTGTAGCGAAAGCTGCAAACTCTGGTGTTCCGACCAAGTTCCAGTCTGCAATCGAAATGATTATCGAGTTCGTTGACTCAAGTGTCCGTGACACTTTCCATGGCAAATCGCGCTTAATCGCGCCGTTAGCGTTGACCATCTTCGTGTGGATTTTCCTCATGAACTTGATGGACTTGATCCCTGTTGACTGGATTCCTTATACAGCTCAATTGATCGGTGCTAACGTGTTTGGTATGGATCCTCACCACGTTTACTTCAAAATCGTTCCATCTACTGATCCTAACATTACCCTTGGTATGGCATTGTCAGTATTTGCGTTAACTATTTTCTATAGTATCCGTGAGAAAGGTCTTGTCGGATTCGGTGCAGAATTTGCACTTAACCCATTTAACCCAAGTAACCCAGTTTTAAAAGCATTACTTATTCCAGTAAACATTATTCTTGAATTAGTAACTTTTATTGCACGTCCAATCTCATTGGCTCTACGACTGTTCGGTAACATGTATGCGGGTGAGTTGATCTTCATCTTGATCGCATTATTGCCGTTCTGGATCCAGTGGGCGTTGTCTGTGCCTTGGGCGATCTTCCATATTCTTGTTATTACGTTACAAGCATTCATTTTCATGATGTTGACTATCGTATATATGAGTATGGCTAGCGAAAAGCATTAATGGTATTGCTCAACTGTCAAAGGGTGGTTGGGCACACAATTTTTTAACTTAATTTGGTATAAACCTAACCTCTGAGGAATTATCATGGAACTCACTTTAGGTCTAGTTGCAATTGCATCTGCTATCTTGATCGCTTTTGGTGCTTTAGGTACTGCGATTGGTTTTGGTCTTCTAGGCGGCCGTTTCTTAGAAGCTGTTGCTCGTCAACCAGAATTGGCTCCACAACTTCAAACTCGTATGTTCTTAATCGCGGGTCTTCTTGATGCTGTGCCTATGATCGGTGTTGGTATTGGCTTGTTCTTCATCTTCGCTAATCCATTTGTAGGTTAATCAGCTTAATTCCTAAATTAAACTATTGAGGAATAGCAATGAATATCAACCTCACATTGATTGGCCAAGCGATTGCTTTTGCGATTTTTGTCGCATTCTGCATGAAATTTGTTTGGCCACCACTAATCAATGCGATTAGTGAGCGTCAGCGTAAAATCGCTGATGGCTTAAACGCTGCTGAAAAAGCGAAAGCTGACCTTGCGGATGCGCAAGCACAAGTGAAAGCTGAATTAGATGCGGCTAAAGCACAAGCGGCTCAATTGATCGAACAAGCGAACCGTCGTGGTGCGCAATTGGTAGAAGAAGCGCGTACTCAAGCTGCGGCTGAAGGTGAGCGTATTCGTCAACAAGCTAAAGAAGCTGTTGATACTGAAATCAATGCTGCTCGCGAAGAATTACGTCAACAAGTTGCTGCTCTTGCAGTTACTGGCGCAGAAAAAATTCTGAACCAGCAAGTTGACGCAGAAGCTCACAATGCCATGCTGACTCAGCTGGCTGCTAAACTTTAAGAGAGGCGGATTATGGCTGAACTCTTGACGTTGGCACGCCCATACGCTAAAGCAGCATTTGCTTACGCTTCTGAGCAAAATGCAACTGACGCTTGGTCAAATGCATTAAACTTGCTCAGTGCTGCGGTGCAAGACGAAGCATTTTCAGCTTATCTAAATCGCCCTGAGCTTACTCCTGCTGAGCAGGTAAGTGTTTTCGCAAAAGTTTTAGGTGAAGACCAGACTGCAGCAGTGTCAAACTTTTTGACATTGCTTGCTGATAATGACCGTCTGGCACTTCTTCCTGAAATTTCAGAAGAATACGAACAGCTCAAATCACAGAATAACAATACTGTGGATGTAGTGATTGAATCTGCATTCCCATTGACTTCTGTACAAGAACAATTACTTGCGCATGCATTAGAGAAAAAATTCGAAGCTGCTGTAAATGTTTCTGTCGAAGTTAACCCAGCGTTAATCGCGGGTGTAGTTATTCGTGCAGGCGACCAAGTGATAGATGATTCTGCGCTTAACAAGCTTGAAAAAATGCGGACTCGTCTTCTTGCTTAACAGCTTGAAGACTGAACTTTAAAAAGATTGAGGTATAGCGCAATGCAACAACTGAATCCATCCGAGATCAGTGCGCTCATTAAACAGCGTATCGGCGATCTGGACACCAGCGCGACCGCTAAGAACGAAGGGACCATTGTTATGGTTTCCGACGGTATTGTGCGCATTCACGGCCTTGCTGATGCAATGTACGGTGAAATGATCGAATTCGACGGCGGCTTATTTGGTATGGCACTGAACCTAGAACAGGATTCAGTGGGTGCCGTTGTCTTAGGTAACTACTTAAGCCTTCAAGAAGGTCAAAAAGCTCGTTGCACAGGTCGTGTATTAGAAGTTCCGGTTGGTCCAGAACTTTTAGGCCGTGTAGTAGATGCTTTGGGTAACCCAATTGATGGTAAAGGCCCTATTGACGCAAAACTTACTGATGCTGTTGAAAAAGTAGCACCAGGCGTAATTTGGCGTCAATCAGTGGATCAACCTGTACAAACTGGTTATAAATCAGTAGATACAATGATCCCTGTTGGTCGTGGTCAACGTGAGTTGATCATCGGTGACCGTCAAACTGGTAAAACAGCTATGGCGATCGATGCGATCATCGCTCAGAAAAACTCTGGCATTAAATGTATATACGTAGCAATTGGTCAAAAACAATCGACTATCGCTAACGTTGTGCGCAAGCTAGAAGAAACTGGCGCTATGGCGTACACAACTGTTGTAGCAGCTGCTGCAGCTGATCCTGCAGCGATGCAGTATCTTGCTCCGTATGCTGGTTGTACAATGGGTGAGTACTTCCGTGACCGCGGTGAAGACGCGCTTATCATTTATGATGACTTGTCTAAACAAGCTGTTGCTTACCGTCAAATTTCATTGCTTCTACGTCGTCCACCAGGTCGTGAAGCATATCCTGGTGACGTATTCTATCTACACTCACGTTTACTTGAACGTGCTTCACGTGTATCTGCTGACTACGTTGAGAAATTCACTAATGGTGAAGTTAAAGGCCAAACTGGTTCATTAACTGCATTACCGATTATTGAAACTCAAGCCGGTGACGTATCTGCATTCGTACCTACAAACGTAATTTCGATTACTGACGGTCAGATCTTCTTAGAAACATCATTATTCAACGCAGGTATTCGTCCTGCTGTGAACGCGGGTATCTCTGTATCACGTGTTGGTGGTTCTGCTCAGACTAAGATCATCAAAAAATTGTCAGGTGGTATCCGTACCGCTCTTGCGCAATACCGTGAATTAGCTGCGTTTGCTCAGTTCGCTTCTGATCTTGACGAAGCAACTCGTAAACAGCTTGAACATGGTCAACGTGTAACTGAGCTTATGAAGCAAAAACAATATGCTCCGTACTCAATTGCTGACCAAGCTGTTTCAATTTATGCATCTAACGAAGGCTATATGGCTGACGTAGAAGTGAAGAAAATCGTTGCATTTGATGCTGCGTTGATCTCTTACTTCCGTTCAGAACATGCTGCGTTAATGCAAAAAATTGACGAGACTGGTGCTTACGATAAAGAAATCGAAGCAGCAATCAAAGCAGGTATTGAAAGCTTTAAAGCGACTCAAACTTACTAAGATTCAACGATGTTGAATCTGGTTCTGGTTTGGTTCACGGATCAACCTTCGAAAGCTCGAAAGGGCTTTCGAATACTAGGTTAAGCGTATGGCAAATTTAAAAGAAATTCGCGCCAAAGTAGCTAGTATCAAAAGCACGCAGAAAATTACTCGCGCGATGCAGATGGTAGCAGCTTCTAAGATGCGTCGTGCGCAAGAGCGCATGGCTCAAGGCCGTCCGTATGCCGAAAATATGCACCGTGTAATTGCTCATTTGGTACAAGCGAACCCTGAATACAAACACCGTTATATGGTTGAACGTCCTGTAAAGCGCGTTGGCTATATCATTGTTTCTTCAGATCGCGGCCTTGCTGGTGGTTTGAACATTAACTTGTTCAAAAAAGTGGTCAAACACGTACAACAGCAACAAGAGCAGTCAATTGAAGTTCAATTTGCTTTAATTGGTCAAAAAGCGGTTTCGTTTTTTAAAAACTACGGCGGTAAAGTTCTTGGTGCAACTACAAACGTAGGTGATGCTCCGAGTCTTGAACAGTTAACTGGTTCTGTACAGGTGATGTTAGACGCGTTTGATAAAGGCGAGTTAGATCGTATTTATCTAGTGTCAAACGGCTTTGTCAACGCCATGACTCAAAACCAAAAAATCGAACAGCTTGTTCCTTTAGCAGCTGCTGAGGAAAGCGAAGGCCTAAATCGTCAATACGGTTGGGACTATATCTATGAACCAGAAGCTGAAGAGCTTCTAAATGGTTTATTGGTTCGTTACATTGAGTCTATGGTTTATCAAGGTGTGATTGAAAACATCGCATGTGAACAGTCTGCTCGTATGGTTGCAATGAAAGCTGCAACTGATAACGCGGGTGAATTGATCAAGAGCCTACAACTTATTTATAACAAGCTGCGTCAAGCCGCGATTACTCAGGAAATCTCTGAGATCGTTGGTGGTGCCGCTGCCGTTTAACATTATTAGTTTGAATTGAGGAGACAGCAATGAGTAGCGGTCGTATCATTCAGATCATCGGCGCGGTTATCGACGTCGAGTTTGAACGTAACAGCGTTCCTAAGATCTATGACGCTCTCCATGTTGATGGTACTGAAACTACATTAGAAGTTCAGCAGCAACTTGGTGATGGCGTAGTTCGTACTATTGCAATGGGTTCTACTGAAGGCCTTAAGCGTGGTCTTACTGTAACTAACACTGGCGCGCCTATCTCTGTACCTGTAGGTACTGCATGTTTAGGTCGTATCATGGACGTTCTTGGTCGCCCTATCGACGAAGCTGGTCCTGTTGGTACTGAAGCTCGTTTACCAATTCACCGTCAAGCGCCTTCTTATGCAGAACAAGCGGCTTCTACTGACCTTTTAGAAACTGGTATTAAAGTCATTGACTTACTTTGCCCGTTCGCAAAAGGTGGTAAAGTTGGTCTGTTCGGTGGTGCCGGTGTTGGTAAAACTGTAAACATGATGGAGTTGATCAACAACATCGCGAAAGCTCACTCAGGTTTATCTGTGTTTGCTGGTGTTGGTGAACGTACTCGTGAAGGTAATGACTTCTATCACGAAATGAAAGACTCAAACGTTCTAGACAAAGTAGCAATGGTCTACGGTCAGATGAATGAGCCACCAGGTAACCGTTTACGTGTAGCGTTGACTGGTTTGACTATGGCTGAGTACTTCCGTGACGAAAAAGACGAAAACGGTAAAGGCCGTGACGTTCTATTGTTCGTTGACAACATCTATCGTTATACACTAGCGGGTACTGAAGTATCAGCACTTCTAGGTCGTATGCCATCTGCAGTAGGTTACCAACCGACTCTTGCAGAAGAGATGGGTGTTCTTCAAGAACGTATTACGTCTACTAAGTCTGGTTCTATTACGTCAATCCAAGCGGTATACGTACCTGCCGATGACTTAACAGATCCATCGCCTGCGACTACCTTCGCTCACTTGGACGCGACTGTTGTATTGAGCCGTGACATCGCATCTTCTGGTATTTACCCAGCGATCGATCCACTTGACTCTACTTCACGTCAGTTAGATCCACTTGTAGTGGGTACTGAGCATTACGAAATCGCTCGTTCAGTTCAAAACGTTCTTCAACGTTACAAAGAATTGAAAGACATTATCGCAATTCTTGGTATGGACGAATTGGCAGAAGAAGACAAACTTACTGTATACCGTGCACGTAAGATCCAACGTTTCTTCTCTCAACCGTTCCACGTAGCTGAAGTGTTTACTGGTGCTCCTGGTAAACTTGTACCGCTTAAAGAAACAATTCGTGGCTTTAAAGGTCTTCTAGCTGGTGAATACGACCACATTCCAGAACAAGCGTTCTACATGGTTGGTGGTATTGATGAAGTTATTGCTAAAGCTGAGAAACTTTAATTAGTTCCCTAATTTAGGAGATTCTCATGGCGACTATGCAATGTGACGTTGTAAGTGTTAAAGAGTCTTTGTACTCTGGCGCTGTAACTATGCTAATTGCTAAAGGTGCTGGTGGTGAGTTAGGTATTATGCCTGGCCATGCGCCACTAGTAACTTTGCTCAAGCCGGGCGCAATCCGCGTTCTGCTTGAAAATGGTACAGAAGAATTAATCTATGTATCAGGTGGTGTACTAGAAGTTCAACCGCACGTTGTTACTGTACTTGCAGATACTGCAGTACGTGCTGACAACCTTGATGAAGCAGCAATTATTGAAGCTCGTAAACAAGCTGAACAATTGTTAGCAAATCAAAAGAGCGACTTGGACTCTGCTGCTGCTTTGGCTGCTCTTGCAGAAACTGCTGCTCAGTTGGAAACCATCCGCAAAATCAAAAACCGCGCTCAATAAGACGCAGTTTGAGATTGAAAGAGCCACCCGAAAGGGTGGTTTTTTTATGGCTGAATAATAAATAAATTTGATTATATTTTGATTAATTGTTATTTTTCATATGCTTAATAATATATCAATGGAATTAATGATGTCTAATAAAATCTTTTTCACATTACTATTATCTTTGGGATTTGTTGGGTGTGCATCCGTACCTAAAGCAGATCAAAATGCTTCAACAGCAGTAAAACAATTTAATGCCCCACAAGAAGGCAATGCAGGAATTTATGTATATCGTTCAGCTTCTGTGAAAGGCGCTGCCTTAAAGAAAGATGTATGGGTAGATGGGGAATGTTTAGGTGAAACCTCTCGTGGAGTATTTTTTTATAAAGAAGTAATGGGTAATCAAAAACATACAATATCGACTGAATCAGAATTTTCACCTAACCATTTGGATATTGAAACTGAAGCAGGTAAACAATATTTTGTTCAGCAATTTATTAAAATGGGCGCATTTGTAGGTGGGGCAAATTTAAAACTGGTTGATGAGCAAACAGGCAAAAAGGCCGTAAGCGAATATGCATTTGCACAAGGTGGTAATTGCAGCAAAGCCACCATCGCATTGAAATAAAGGTTCATATGTAGATAAAAAACTACTCGAAAGGGTGGTTTTTTTATCCCTAAATTCTTTGAAATTGATCAATCTAAAGTTGAATATATTTTATTCAATACAATCTTTATGGTGATTAAATTCAATCAGCTAGCATTGCACCATGAACCTTATCGCCTATGAGCCGCATTTTTGGGAACTTTATCAAGACTTTGATCAATATTATTTGAGCATTGCGGTTGATCTAAGTTCTGTCGTGTCATGTTGGGATGTTGAACTCTCCCATGAAGAAGTCCAGCAATATGAACACCGTGGGCGCGTGAGTATTCAAGAACTGGCAAAATCGATGGTCGCTGCTGCCTATAAAGGTGATTTTGCTTCATTAGAAAGTCGTTTAGTGAAACCATATGAGCGTCAGGCCATGCAATCAGCTTTTAAAAAATGGCAAGATAGCCAAAAAGCAGGTTAATGGTTGTTATTCATGCATGGGTAAAATTGAAAATTCGCCGTGACTGATAATTTTAATTTTAAAAATTTGATCAAAGCCTTCATCCTGTGATGGAACTTGAAGCTTGCGATAAGTTGCACGCACGCCAACTTCTGGAATATGGGCTTTGCCTTCACGAAAACTGTTACGCTTTAAGGTGCTGTCCAAATCGGTTTCAAAATAATAAGCAATCACTTCAAACCCTGCATCTACTGCGCGTTTTATATAGCGAGCACGAGCTTCCTGATCTGGGTTGGTATTGTCAATCACCATTTTGGTTTTGGATGCCAAACCTGCTTCAAAGATCATATTTTCCTGATGTCGGGTTTTCAACATATCCAAATTAATACGTAAATGGCTATGATATAAATTCAACATGTAAAAGGTTGATTTGCCAGAGGCTTGAACGCCTGTAAAAATAATCAGCTGCATAGTATTTGCAATGAAAGCACGGAATGAATAGTAGAGTATTAAATCAGCAACCTAGTTTTGCTACAATCTCTGCAAAATAAATAAGAACAAGTTGCAAAGGTCCGTATGCACAAATTTTTCAACAGTTTATCACTGTGTCTTTGTTATAGTTTGCTCGTTGCATGTCAAAGCCAATACGTCACGACACCCAATCTTCCCACTGAAGCTGCACTTGTCGCTGAATCGGTTGATAATGGCATCAGTACGGAGCTTAAAATCCCATATATGACCGCCTTTCGAAATCTGCGACAAGCCTATAATCACTGTGTTGCGTTTACCGCGAACAATCGATACGTCTATACCGATAATCGTTTAGAAGAGCATTTGGAGCAGGGGACATTGATGGCACGAACTGAGCATGGGGCGTATTTGCATAAAATGTTGGTCGAAAGTTTAGATCCACAGACGACACGTATTACCTTATTTTTGCCGAAGCAATATACCTTTGCCCAAGCACGTTTTAAACAAGATGTTCAGCGCGCACTTGGACAAGATAAAAACTGTAATACTTTTGAATTTGCTCAATCCAACTAATTGAACTTTAAGACGCTTGTGAGCTTTCCTGCTCTGGGTGCTCTACACGTTTACCGCCTTCATAACTGGCAAATCGAGCCTGATCACGTTTGAAGACCGGTGCGGGTGTTGGCCAAGGCCAATCTCCAAAATGGGTTTCACGATAGCGTTTAAAAGCTGCATCGAGTTCTTCCGTGGTATTGAGCACAAATGGACCGCGCATCGCCACGGGTTCATTAATCGGTTCACCTTCTAACCACAGAATCCGTGCTTCTAATCCACCTGCTTTGAGATGGACGTCGGCATCTGATTGGAGTTCAACCAAATGCTTCATCTGAATGGTTTGACCTTCTATTTCTAATGTATTGCCTTGATAGAAATAAGCAAAACGGTTGGAGCTACTTGTTGTTGCGGGAATCACCAACTCTGCACCTGCTTGCATGGTGATTAAATAAATGTTGACCTTATTTTCTGCGGCAGCCGCCCATGAGTGTGGCGGTCGGGAAATAGCATCAGTGGATTTGAACTGCCCTGAAATCACGCGAATATCCGATTTTTTTCCTTCATTATCCGTTTCAAAGACGTGAGGAATCTCTTCACGCCAAAACATTTTATAGTCAGCATCATGGGTTTTCTGTTCAGCTGATGAATTAAACCAAATTTGGAAAAGTTCAAAAGGATTGGCTTTATCTTCATGCAGTAGGGGGAACATTTCACAGTGTTCAACGCCATTGCCTGTAGACAGCCATTGCACATCACCCGCAGCATAGCGTCCGCCATTGCCTAATGAGTCAAAGTGATCGACATAGCCTTGTTCAACCAAGGTAATGGTTTCAAAGCCAGTGTGTGGATGCTCTGGGAAACCTGGAACCACATCGCCATAGTACATATTGAATTCATCTTTCTCTGCGGCTGTTTTTGGCCCCATGTCTGCATTTGCAGCAGGAAAATGATCGATATGATGAGCAGTAAATAAGAAAGGATCTTTTAAATCTAAACGAAAGGTAATGGGTGTAATGTTATAAATCAAAGCGTTTGACATAACTGTTCCATCATTGGCTTTATTATTAAGCATTAATCTAAAAGGAAAAACAGTCGTGTTCTATAGCGGAACTGTAAGAAAAAAAGCGTTAGCTCAAGGTCTAACGCTTTTTTGATTGAAAACAGATGGAATGCAATGGAAATGCTAGATTTCGCTATTTATTCAGTTTCAGTGGGTGCAGTAGATGAGCTTTTGCCTGCTTGATCTTGGATCAACATACCTGCCAATTTCAGCATTTCCGCTTGGATACTGCCCATTTGATTTTGGATTTTCTGAAAATCAAATTTGCTTAAATCGACTTGTCCATTGAGAAAAGGTGAGGCCAATACTTGCTGATTTGCTGCCTGTAGATTGCTGCGAATATCATTAATCTCAGTGCTTTTTAGATTTAAATCATTCAAAGCTTGATTGAAACCTTTGAGCTGCTGTTGCAGCTGGGTTGCCGCTTTTTGCAATTGGAGATGATCTTGGTTGCTGACTGCGGCTTCTAAATCGACCTGCGTTTGTTTGAGTTGTTCAACATAATTGCCGGCTTTAAGTTGCATATCCGCAACATCGCGAACGATATAAAACATATTGCCGCTTTTTAATTGGCTTTGATCTGTCGCCTGACTTTGTGTCGCAGATTGATCTTCGTTTGTTGATGTTGTTGCAGGGCGATCATTTTCTGCTGCGATTTCTTGTTCCTGTTGCGGTGCTGTGGCAGGTTCACAGCCAATCAGTACCAAGACACCACTAAAAATGGCAAAAGGGAGAAGGGCATTCTGCACAAGCTTTTTCATTCAATCATCACTATGTGTTAAGTCTCTGCTTTGAATATAGGGGGAAAATGTGGATAAAAAATAGATTGTTGCAAAGCAATAACAAAATAATCGCTCGAACAAAAAAGAGGGCATTTGCCCTCTTTTGATGTTTTGATGGGTTTAACCTGCAATGATTTTGATCATGGCGTGGCTGACGGCATTCATTAAAATGTAGTCGCCATTCACTTTAATCCATTGTTGGTTTTTGCCTGATTTAGACATTTTTTTATATTTGTTGTGGACACCTTTGTAGCGATGACAACGGTATTCAGAAGGTACTTTTTGTCCAGAACGCCAATCATGTGAAGGATTTACAGCTTTCTTCTTGTTCTGGCTTTGGTTTTTTACCCGTGTGTATTGTTTAGTGTGCTGTTGGGTTTTCGTCTTTTGAGGATTTTGCCGTGCATCTATTGTTAGCGCAGATACACGTGCTGTCAAAAAATACATAAAACGATAGCTTTCATTAATGTATTCATAAGTTCACCTGTTTACTGCTGGATATGAATTGATAAGACTCATCATAATGAGTATTTACAGGGAAACTTTGAACAATGTGTATGTAAAATATTAAAATAATGAATAAATTATTTAAATTGTCATAATATGATAATTAATAGCTATTATTGTGATAATTTAAAATGATCAATCTCAGTTAAAATCACAACAATCTTAACTGAGATATTGAGATATTGAGATATTGTCGAATTATTTGGCTAATTCAGCGTTAATGGCATCGACAATACGTGCGTCATCTGCCTTGATGTCAGGTGCAAATCGAGCCACAACTTCGCCTTGTTTATTCACGAGGAATTTTTCAAAGTTCCAGAGCACTTCAGGCTTTGGATTTGGTGTTAAACCGTATTCAACTAAATCATCCCACCATGGGCCTTCACCAATGCGTTCAGGAATGGCTTGGGTTAAGGTTTGATAAAGTGGGTGTTTATCCGCGCCTGCCACAGAAATTTTTGCAAAAAGTGGGAAATCAACCTTGTAGTTGATCGAGCAAAATTCTTGAATTTCAGCTTCAGAACCAGGTTCTTGTTCTAAAAAGTTATTGGCAGGAAAACCTAAGACTTCAAAACCTTGTGATTTCTTCTCTGTATAGAGTTTTTCTAGGCCTTCATATTGCGGTGTTAGACCACATTTAGAGGCTACATTGACCAATAATAAAACCTTGCCTTGGTATTGATTGAGTGTGGTGTCATCACCTTGGATCGTTTTTACTGGGATATCGTAAACTGAAGCTGACATATTCGTTCCTAATTGAAGTTGTGCCTTTCATTCTTGTTTTAAAGGGAAATCTGGTGAACAGCAAGCTTTTATCGATAGGCTTTTCGCATAATTTTTGTAGTAGTTTGCAGAATTCGAGCTGATGCTTGCTTGAGTGCTTGACGTTTAACTAGTGGCGCGGTGTTGGTTTGGGGTTTTTCCTGTATAGCGTTTAAAAAACTCAATAAAGCTTGAGCTGTGTTGATACCCTAATTCATAGCTGAGAGCTTTAATAGACTGACCAGCGCGGAGTTGTTGAATGGCATAAATAATTTTTGCACGGTTTCGCCATTCAGAAAGGCTCATTTGCAGTTCGTTCTGACTCAGCCGCAATAACTGACGCTCACTCAAACCGACATTGGATAAGCATCGCTGTAGGCTCAAACTAAAATGATCTACATCTGCAAGCTGCGCCAAGATCGGCTTTAACACTGCATCATGGCTTTGCGGTAAATAATGTTGATGTTTGGGCGCTGCTTTTAACTGGTCGAATAAGACCTGTAGTAGGTGTCGATAGGGTGGTGTGGTATGTTGCTCTGTAGGAAAGGCCAAAATTTTTTGCACCAACAAACGAAAGAAAGGCTGGATGCTAAATACTTCCGTCTGCTTGGGGAAATTTATGCAGAGATCAGGTGCTAGTCGGATTGCCACATAATGAATGGGTTGTTCATCAATCGCGACTGAGCAATGTTCTGTCTGTGGGGGAATCCACACCCCATAACTGGCAGGTGAGAGATGATGTTGCCCTTGTATCTCATATTCGAAAATACCATCGAGACAAAAATTAAAATCACCCCAAAGACAACTGTGCGGATAGACAGCATCTAATGTGGTGTAGTGTGCTTCAAAAAGCTCGATTTGTTGTTCAATCGGTGCTGATGTCATATAAGCCTAAGTGTCGATGTCTGAACTACAATATAAATGTCTGAAATCATGTATTTCAATTAAAACAGACATCACTCAAAATACCTAGACCAATCTTTGCACGATATATTGAGGAGTCAGACATGTTGCTTCAAGCGCGTTGGGCGAAATTTGCAATTTGTTTGCCTCTGATCGCAGTATTTATATGGTCGTTAAATATTACCGTCACCCGCTATGTAACTGATTATATTTCACCGGTCAGTATCAGTTTTTATCGATGGTTTATTGCATTTTTGATCTTAACCCCCTTTATGCTGAAAACCGTTTGGCAGCAAAGACAGCTGATCAAGCAGCATTGGCAGCAATTGGCTGTGCTGAGTGCTTTTGGCATGGTGTTATATCAAGGTTTGGGCTATACCGCTGCGCATTATACGACGGCGACCAATATGGGCATCATCAATGCCTTTATCCCTGTTTTTACGATTGCCGTTGCATTTTTCATACTTAAAGATGTACCCAACCGCTATGCCATCTTAGGCTGTGCGATTTCATTTACGGGGCTATTGTTTGTCATTGCGCAAGGCGATTTCAGTCAATTACTGAATATGGGCGGACATTTCGGCGATATCCTCATGATCTTCGCAGTGTTCTTTTATGCCTTTTATGGGGTGTTTTTAAAAAAATGGCAATTGAAACTTCCGCTACTGTTGAGCTTATATGTACAAATTTTCTTTGCCGTTTTATATCACTTGCCATTCGTGTTGTATTTAGGCATTGACGCGATTAATCCTACAAATGCACCAAGTGTATTTTATGCGGCAATTTTTCCATCATTGATTGCACCGTTGGTATGGATGTTGGCTGTGCAACATCTCGGGCCGAATCGCACCAGTATTTTTATGAATTTGATGCCGGTATTTACCGCGATTATTGCCTATTTCTGGTTGGCTGAGCAGTGGATGTTTTATCATACCGTCGGCACAGTGATGGCGATTACTGGGGTGATCTTGGCGCAGCGTAAGTAAATCTAGTAAAAAGTTGAAAATTTACGAGAAGTGCTGATTAAAAAACAAGCAAACAAACTTATTTTTTATAGAGCAAATCTTTTGAAAATGGATTTTTGAGTGTAAAACTGAATTAAAAAAACAAATTCTCGTCTTAAAAATCAATCAAAAATAGATACATATTTTGACTAAGTAGTTATAAAATCAGAAATAAAGTGCTTATCAGTAGTTTTATTTATATAAAAAATATATTTGTTAAATTTAAAAAAATATTACATAATACTTTCATCGTAAATGAGGAAGTAATTCTTAATAATTACTTGATATTTACCCAGAGATTGCAAGACCCTCTGGATGTGATTTTATACACATCCTTTTTTATGCTCAGCCATCCCTATATGGCTGAGCTTTTTTTTGTTTGTATTTTCTAAAAAGCAGGTATAGACAGGCATCCGAGCTTATGCGCGGATGATTTCACCTGTTTCAGCATCAATAATTTTGCTTGGTTCTTGGCTTAGGCCGAGATCACCATTTAAGTAATTTAGTTCATTGGCAAAATACTGATTGGCTTCTTGTAAGGAACGTGCAGGGGTTAATCCAGCAGGATTGGCACTAGTAGACACAATAAAGCCATTAAAAGCTTGGCATAAAGCCACACATAAAGAGTGGGTAGTCACACGGACTGCGACTTTTGGATGATTGCCTTTAATCCATGTTGGAATATGGTCGCCAGCCGGTAATAACCATGTAGTTGCACGTTCATTGGGTTTACGGTTGGTCCATGTCGCAATGACCTGCTGACGCATATCTTCTGTTAAGCCTTGGAGCAGGTGTTCAACTTGAGCGACATTGGCCGCCAATAAAATCACACCTTTTTCAATGGGACGTTGTTTTAAGCGCAAAATTTCGAGAAAGGCTTGCTCATTGTAGGGATCACAGCCCAATCCCCAAACAGCCTCTGTAGGATATGCGAGAACCTGACCTTTTTTAAGACAGGAAGCTGCTTCTGCAACAGAGGTGGTAATCATTTCTATAGACCTTATCTGATTCGACAAAGGACTATTGTGAACCTAATTTACCCATTCGACAACGTAGGTAGTGTCCGGCTTGTTGTGTGGCATAGCCCATTAACTCTAATTCCATCAGTTGACTGGTTAATGTCGCGGTATCGATTTTGAGTTGAATGGACAATTGATCAAGGCTTTGGCCGACCCAATCGAGTTGCCGATACAGCGCAATTAAATGTTCTGGTATGGGTTCGGGTGGAGGGGTGTCCGGTGTTGCTGTTTTGGGTGTCGCTATTTCGGTGGTTGTTAAGGTTTCGGCAGCCTGCGATTGCCATTGTGTAGCCAATGCCAAGTCTTCAATGACCTGTTGTGGATGATCAATCAAAATTGCACCTTCGCGTATGAGTTGATGGCAACCTTGATGTGACTCACTATAAATATGCCCTGGAATGGCAAAAATAGATTTGCCTTGTTCGGCAGCGCGTTGAGCCGTGATCAGTGAACCACTTTTTAATGCCGCTTCCGCCACGATGACACCAAGACTAAGCCCACTGACGATACGATTTCGATGTGGAAAATGGTGTTGCAATGGGGGAGTGTGCGGTAGAAACTCACTGATTACGGTTCCTCCATGTTGGATGATCTCTTGTCTTAAACTCTGATGTGCGGTCGGATAAGTTTGATCTAAACCTGTGCCCATCACGGCAATGGTTCTGTGGTGTTGTATGGCAGCGCGATGTGCCGCTTCATCAATTCCTTGTGCTAAACCGCTATTGATATAAAACCCTTGCTCACTCAGATAATAAGCAAAATCATAGGCAATTTGTCGACCTTGGGGACTAGGTTTGCGGCTACCCACAATCGCAATTTGGGGTTGCATCAAGGCTTGGGCATTACCTTGCCCAAATAGAATCGGCGGCTTGTCGCTATAAGGTAAAAGCTGTTGTGGATAGTTTAGGTCTTCAGGAATCAGTACAAAGTCACTGTATTGTTCAATATCCTTAAGACATTTTTCAAAGCTAAGCTGTCCACTTGGGCTATGAAATTCCTCAAAGCGCTTTAAATGATTTTTATGCAGTCCTAATTTTTGCCATGTGGTGATTTGATTAGGCTTAAGGGCGTAGTGTAGGGCAGGATAGTGCTGCTGAATTTTATAGAAACTACGAAGTGAGTGTTGCACCACAAACCACAGGCGAATGTAATCTAAATGCAAGTCAGTCAATGAGTTGAGCATAATGAGACCTTTGAATATGTCTTCTTTTTATGGGTTAAAATTATTAGTGATATCGTTGTTGGATAATAAAAAATGAGGCTGAATACAGCCTCATTTTTATGGATTTGGTCTTAGTCATCCATCAGTGGTGGCTGAATCGTTGCACCCACTTTGATTGGTAATTCGCTTTCAAGTACATAAGCATAGCTTAAGTTATCAAATGTTTTGAATACCATGATGTTGCCAATACGTTGTCCTGGAAGTTGAACACGTTCTTTGGTTTTTGGATCAGTTACGATTTCACCTTTTTGGTTCACGCTAAAGACTTGACCAGATTGAACGCCTTGCAAGCTACCACGGTCGATCGTCACAACACTGTGAACCGCTGCAGTACCAATCGAGCCCATAACACGAACTACACTACCGCCAGCAGTGACATTTTCTGCATTGGTTGGATAGAACAGTGTTGGCAGCATTGGGTCATATTCAGGAAGAACACGATCGCCACGACGAACTTCAGCATTATAAGTATCGGTTAGTTCTAAAGTGGTAATGTCATTTTCACCACGAACGGCAACACCTGAAGCGACTTGAGTCAGTTCTAAACCTGCGTTGTATTTTTTGCCGTTTGCATCGGTAAAGATGTACGGTTCGCCTTCACGGTAAACAGCATATCGTTGACCGACTTGCATGCCTTGGCCGCGTGCATAAACTGTTTGGCCTTTGGCTGCCAATACACGTTGATCAGCTGTACCTAAAATGTAAGGTGTGCCTTCAACAGAATCAGCGGCAACAATCATGCTGCGCTCAAGCCATTGCTTAATATATTCTAATGGGATAACCGGAATCGCACTGTTGAGGGATTCAACACGAACTTGTGGTTGAAGTTTAGTGCCACCTGTATAGCGACGAATAATACCTTCACAGCCATCACCTTCATCCTTACCGATGATTGGGCGGCCATTGTAGGTACACATTAATAGGCGGTCACCTGGGAAAATCCAGTGCGGATTTTTCACGTGTTTATTGCTCGCCCAGATTTCAGGCCAGCGCACGGGATTTTTTAAGAAACGCTTGGAAATATCCCACAACGTATCGCCTTTTTTCACCACATAAACTTGAGGCGCACCTGCCTTCAATGATGGTGGATTGACGTTACGAGCAGGGGCAGCTTCTGCAACACTGACCATTCCCATCCCCACACTTACACAGACTGTAAGTGCCAATAATTGTTTTTTAAACCCCAAGGCACTAAAAGTTGGCATGCCCTTCAAAACCTTTTTCATTATCATAATTCCTAAAATTATGTATGCAACTGCGTTATAATAACGATATTACACACAATTTTTTGATGAAGCATTCCTTCATTTTGTTTTTTGATCAATGGCATAAGTGAGGACGTCGTATGGCCTTATTACCTATTTTAAGTTTCCCCGATCCCCGTCTTCGTACCATTGCAAAACCAGTCGAAGAAGTTACTGATGAAATTCGTCAGTTAGCAGCCGACATGTTTGAAACTATGTATGAAGCACCGGGAATTGGCCTGGCAGCAACACAGGTAGATCACCATATTCAGCTGATAGTCATGGATTTATCTGAAGAAAAAGATCAACCCATGGTGTTTATTAACCCCAAAATTACGCCATTGACGCAAGAGACGCAGCCCTATGAAGAAGGCTGTTTATCAGTGCCTCAAATATACGATAAAGTTGAGCGCCCGTCACGTGTAAAAATTCAGGCAATTAACCTTGAAGGTCAATCATTTGAAGTGGAAGCGGACGGACTTCTCGCAGTTTGTATCCAACATGAAATGGATCACTTAAATGGTAAGTTATTCGTCGACTATCTATCGCCTTTGAAACGTCAACGTGCACGTGACAAAGTGGAAAAATTGGTTCGCCAACGCCAAAAAGATAAAGTCGCAGTTAAACGTTAATTGATCGCGGTTAAAAAATACCTGAGACAAGCCCAATTTTGATTGGGCTTTGTTATACTTGGGGCAGACAAATGTTAGGGTTTGCCTGTATTGTTTCGTAGTGGAGTGCTGCTGTCCTTTGCAGCCGTTTTTTTGCAGATTGCTGTTTTTTTACAGCCATTGTTGCCCAAGCAATATCAAGTTGCTCCGGTCTGCGAAACCATTACGCGTGCACTTTTACTTCCCAATGTTCATGCTGAACATACCGCACATTCACACCATTCATCTTCCGCTCACGCTGAGAAAGTTCAAGTCGATCATACTGCCCATGAACATGATACCAGTCATCAATGTCAGTATTGTACCGTCTATGGCAATTTGGTTTTGCCCCCTGAACTTGATGTGAAAGAAGTGCTTGATCGAATTCAAGTTCGTTTAATTGCTTTTCAAAAAGCTTTCAAGCATGTCTGGTTTGTTCTTCAACAACTCTTTTTACTTCCGCAAGGTCGAGCCCCGCCACTCGCTGCATAAATCTGACGTTTTTTTAAACTTGGGTCTTTGAGGACTCAGGTACGCCTTTATTTATGTATTTTGTGAGATAAACATGGCTCAGCCTAAATTTTTTCTACAGCCTCTTGCGGCTGCAATTTGTATTGCCTGCTATTCAACTACGGTGATGGCTGACGAGATGTCCGTAGAGATGACGGAAACCAATGCCGTACAGACTTTGGCACCGATTGTGGTGACATCACATCAGGGGAATGATGCCAATGGCCTGATTGTTCGTGCCAATCCCAAACAGCCGATTCAACCGATACCTGCCAGTGATGGGGCCGATTATTTAAAAAGTATTGTGGGGTTTAGTACCATTAAAAATGGGGGAACCAATGCAGATCCAACCTTCCGTGGCATGTTTGGTTCACGCATTAAAATTTTGACCGATGGCACAGAAAATCTCGGGGCGTGTCCGAGTCGTATGGATGCACCGACGTCTTATATTTCCCCTGAAAGTTATGACCGAATTTCAGTGATTAAAGGGCCTCAAACGGTTCAATATGCCAATACAGGTTCTGCTGCAACAGTCTTGTTTGAACGCAAACCGGAACAGTTGGATGCTGATAAAAACTACCGTGGTCAAGCCAGTGTGATGATCGGTTCTTATGGTCGTTTAGATCATAATGTCGAGGCGGCTGTGGGCGATGAACATAAATATGTCCGTCTAAATGCCAGCCGTTCTGTTGCAGATAGCTACCAAGATGGAGATGGCAATACTGTGCCGTCAGACTGGGAGCGTTGGAATACAGATTTGGCTCTCGGTTGGACGCCAAACGAAGATACATGGGTAGAACTTACTGGAGGTAAAGCCGATGGTGAGGCGGTATACGCAGGCCGTTCAATGGATGGTTCGCAATTTGCCCGTGAAAGCTTAGGCCTTCGTGTCGAGAAAAAGAATGTCACAGAGGTGATTAAAAAAATCGAAGCACAGGTCAACTATAGTTATAACGACCATATCATGGACAACTTTAGTTTGCGTGAGCCACCTTTAGCTGAAATGACCCATCATGGTATGGCTATGCTGATGCCGAATCCAATGGCGATGCAGGTTACACGCCGTACATTAAATGCACGTATGGCGGTAACACATGAATGGGATAAGCTGCAGTTCATTACTGGACTGGATACGCAGAATAATAAGCATGCTGGCAGCATGACGTCGAAAATGATGCCTTCGATCAATAAGCCCTTAACGCAAGATATGGCATTTCAGTCCTATGGCGGTTTTGGAGAAGTCAGTTATCAATTGAGTGACAACAATAAGTTGGTTTCAGGACTTCGTCTCGATCAAGTGCAAGTGAAAGATGAGCGTGCCGCTTCGAAAGCGAGTGGCTATAACACGGAGCTGAATGAAACATTGCCAAGTGCGTTTATTCGTTTTGAAAATAAACACCCTGAACATGACAATGGTAAAACCTATATCGGTCTAGGCTATGTGGAACGCATGCCAGATTATTGGGAATTATTTAGCCCTAAACATGGCAATGCGGGCACAACAAACACCTTTAATGGCGTCGAAACTGAAAAAACCTTGCAGTTAGATGTGGGCTATCAACATGAACATGGGGCATTCAGTTCATGGGCGTCTGCCTATGCGGGACTGATTCAAGACTTTATTTTGATGAGTTATCACGATCATCCAAATACTGGTGGGCATGATCATGGTTCAACTTTTAGCGCGGGTGCGAAAAATGTCGATGCCACCATTGCGGGAGCTGAAGCGGGGATTGGCTATCAATTTAGCGATCATATTCAAGCCGATGTTAGCGCAATGTATGCGTGGGGTAAAAACACCACAGATGGCAAGCCATTACCGCAAATCTCACCTTTAGAAGCGCGTATCAACTTACGTTATATCCAAGATAATTATACTTTGGGTGCATATTGGCGTGTGGTTGATGGACAAAATCGTATCAGTGCGCACCAAGGCAATATCGTGGGTTATGACCTGAAAGAAAGTGCAGGTTTTGGCACACTGTCATTAAATGGTACTTATCATATTGATGAGGGTGTAGATGTATCTTTGGGTGTGGATAATCTCTTGAATAAAACCTATACCGAACATCTAAATAAACTAGGTGATGCAGGGACAGGTTTAGCGACCGATCAACAGTTTAATAATATTGGTCGCAATTATTGGGCACGTATTTCGATGAAATTCTAAGTTCTGACATTTGTCATCCAAAAAGCAGAGCGATGGCTCTGCTTTTTTTATTGGTGCATACTGGCTAGTTGTTTGGCCTTACTTTGATACAGTGCTAAACCGAGTTTTTGAATCGCACGGCCTTTTTGCTGTAATTTTTGATTTAAACTTGGGACATGCTTAGCGCCTGAATACAGGACAAGATTTCTAGCCAATAAATAATAAGCAAACCATGCGGCAGACTGGGGTTTGAGCCCTAATTTATGCATGCGTTTTTTGCCAATAAAAAATTGTGTCAGCTCCAGATGTTGTCGATAAGCCAGTTTTTGCTGCAGTGGTCGAAGGTATTTGTATTGTCTTTCAAAGGGTTCCTTAGAGAGACTGGCGCCGAGTGCCATACTGCTTGCATCGGATTGAGGATGTACAAATTGCATCCAATACAGCAGTTTCCAACCCTCAGATTCTTTTTCAATTAACCATTTTTCATCAATACCCATCAACCAGCCGACATATCGCCAAAAATGCAAAAAGCTTTCAGTTTCTTGTTTTGATGGAAAAATTCCTAAAGCGCGAATGCCCAAAAGTACCACACTGCTAAAGGCAAGATTGGTCATCGCTAAGTCAAATTGATTCATCGGCATCCCCCACGTTGCAAAATCCCAGTCTTTACCTTTTTGGAGTTGATGCCGTACCAAAGCATGAATAAAACGCACATAAATCGTCGATGTAAATCCTGCATGCAAACGTTCGAGTCCGCGTTCTTCAGTGATATCTACCCACCATTTAGTGGTTTCAGCCAGACGTGTACCGGCTTGTTTATTTAAAGCACCCGTCAGCATGAGCGGTTGATTGAAACCGGGGAATAGATAACCGACCATGAGTGAAAGGTCTCGCAAAATAAAGCCATTGTTAATCCCGAGGCGATGGGTGAACTCAAGGGCCTGCTGTATTTTTTCTGGTTCTAACCACGGCGGTATTTGTTCAACATGCTTAAAAAAATGCTCGAGTTCAGGAATAGGAAAGGGAAGCTGTTCGACACCTTTAAATAAAGCAATTTCAAAATATTCACGATGCTGCTTAGGGTTCTGCATCATCCACGTGAGCACTTTTTCCATCTGTGGATCACCACATTGCAAGGCTTTATTGAGGGCAAGATATTGAGCGTAATTTGGCTGTGCAGCCTGACCCGTCAAATGAGACAACAGAAAACTCAGTAGATTAGATTGCTGCGTGGCCTGAAATGAAGCCAGTCGGGTATTGAAGTGAGTGGTCATGTTTTGATCTTCAATGTTATTGTTGCATACCACACTAATATGAATATTTATTCGCATTCAATTCGCATAACACTATCGCATTGGAGAGCAATAGAATGAGAAAAAGACCACAACAACAACGCGCGAAAATGATCGTGGAAAGCATTTTGCAAGCAGCGCAGTTGTGTATTGCAGAACAAGGTTTACTGGAGCTGACGACGCCCAAAATTGCGGAAAAATCTGGTGTGAGCGTTGGATCGATTTATCAATATTTTGAAAATAAAGAGCAAATCGTAGAAGAGTTACTGCTCAGAAAATCAGAACAATTGGGGTTGGCACTAAAAAATATAGTCGTGGAGCAAGAGCAGTACAGTATTTATGAGGTGATTCCACTTTGTATTCAGTTTGGCTTTGATATGTTGAAAGCTGATCGTGGCTTCTTCATTGAGATCTTAAAACATTGGCATCAATACAGTCATTCAGATGCCTCTCAGGTTTTGGAAAAGCATTTTTTTGAAGTCGGGATGTATTTATTTAATCGCTATTATTCACATTGGAACTTTGAGACGCTGAAACATCGCTCTTTTGTGATCATTAACAGTACTTTATTTACCATGATGCGCTATGTGAGCAATAATAGTTTTTTAATTACAGAACAGCAGCTTAAAGTAGAATTATCGAAGATGATTTTGGCGTATTTAGATAGTGAATGACACTTAAAAAATTAAAGTTGTCTCTAAAATAATCTATTTAATTCTGATCCAAGATATGTGAAGATAGATCAAAAATAAATCAATAACTTAAGATAATAAATCAGGAACATCATGATGGTTTCTTTGAGCTTGCAGCAATTGTCCAAATCTTTTGCGGGAAAATGTATATTTTCAAATTTAAATTTAGAGTTAAGTGAATTCGGAATTGTCGCTGTTGTTGCTGAGAATGGAGTAGGGAAGTCCACCTTACTTGCGATGATTGCTGGGATGTTGGAATTCGATGCAGGCAATATTTTGATTAATGATCAGCAATATGCCCCTCACAATAATGAATACAAGAAACTTGTGGCCTATGTGCCAGATAAAAGCCCTATTTATGATTTTTTACAAGGGCAGGAGTTTCTGAATTTAATATGTAATATTCGAGGGATAGCGCATGAGCAGTATCAAATCTTCATTGAAAAATTTAATTTAGAAAACTATTTAGCCACGCCATTTGCTGACATGTCTTTTGGTACAACCAAAAAGTTTTTATTGGTTGCTGCCTTAATGACCACGGCACCTTTACTGATTTTAGATGAACCGAGCAATGGCTTAGATCAAAATGCCTTGGCTGAATTAACAAGCATACTTTTACAGCAGAGCCAATCAAAATTGATTCTATTGTCTTGCCATGATCCTGTATTTAGAGACAGTCTCGCAGCAAAAATCATCGAGCTAGATCGGTTAAAGTCCAATGAGCAGGTGGCATGAATAAACAAAGACATGTTGGGCAGCGAACAATCATAAAAACGCTTTTGAAATATCGATGGACATTTTATGTCAAGACCACAGCAGACGCAGTTGCACGGCAAAAGCATTTACTTATTTTAATCACATTAATTCTCGGGCCAATGCTATTCGGACTGCTTTTATCATTAGTGCAGCCCATTATTGATTTGGTTTATTGCAAATCATTAATCACGAATCTGTTTCTTTGGACTGGCATTCTTGCCTTAAATGTAATTTGGTGTGCAATACAACGTAAAGCTTTAAGTGGTGGGGAAGGGTATTGCTATCTAGCGCTATTGCCCATCACGCTCAAAAGTCGTTTTGCAGTGGAAATTAAATTTTTAGGCAGTTTAAGCTTTTTGCTGATACTGCCATTTGTTTTAGCGCTTCTATATGTTTGGGTTGAGTATGAACTCTTGGCTTCCCTTGGCATCAGTGTATTGATGCTACTTTGGATCTTTAATTTATTAATTATACAAATGCTGTTTTTACAACAGAATCAATATTGGGTTTTAGTCTGTCTTTTGACATATTTGCCCATTTTGAGCCTAGCGATATTGGACGCTCAACACATTGCAGTATTGTTATCTACTTTCATCTGTATAGCGGCAATAAAATTCTGGCTGCTCGGTTGGAAATCAAAACCAATTAAGCTGCAAGTACCTAGGGTATTTCTGATACAGAAATATAGTCCCCTCTGGCTCAATCAAAATAAATTAATTATTCGTCAGGCATTTCATAAAAGATTTCTAACCCATCGTATTGTTAGTATCGGTATGTCAGTTACAGCGGTCGTGATTTTGTCTTGGTTTGCCACACAGGCAGATACTTGGAACATCATGAGCCTTGATTTTACCGCTTCACAATTATTCCAATTGATGTGTGCCATCTATATTGCACTGAGTTTATTCAATCTGGGTGTGATCAAAATGGACTTAAAATCAAATTTTGAATCTGCAGAGCGATTCTGGATCATTCAGGGGTTCACACTTTGGCAGCTCAGGAAATACGAATACTGTGTTTTATTGATAATTGGCTTGTTGATGAGTGTGCCAGTTTTACTGTGGCTACTGCTGACAGGTGGATTTGTAGATGTGCTATTCATGGCAGCGCTATTGTGTATCGCCATTCCATTTATTCAGTGGTTGTATAGAAAACCTGAAGAAGTGCACGGTGTTATGCCAATTTTAATGTTTATCTTATGGGTGCCTGTGGCGTATTGCATGCTTTCTGTACGCTAAAAACACTTTTTTAAGTAAAAAACACTGATTTAGTAGAATAAATAAACAAACGTAATAAAAAAATAAAAATAAATGGAAAAGGGTGTTGCAACGGTCCTGAAATGCTGTAGAATGCACATCCATCGGCGGTGATGAAGATTAAAACTTCTGATAAAACAATGACTTGGTTGAATTGATTAAGTTGGGTTTTATTTTTTAAGTTTAAAAATAATTTGAATTACCAGTTGACTCTTTAGAAATAAAGAGTAATATAGCCGACCTAGCTTGCTGGTGACGAACCAACAAGAAGATCATTAAGAGATTATGAAGAACAACTTGTGTGGATTTTTACTGATTGATCGATCGAAATT